>JAUVEB010000180.1 GCA_030595055.1 Desulfuromonadaceae bacterium | reverse complement strand
TGAGTGATGTCGCCGACAATGGCCACGGTCAGATCGGCGATCCGCCCTTTGTGCCGGCGAATAGTGAGAGCATCAAGCAAAGCCTGACTGGGATGCTCGTGTGTTCCGTCCCCGGCGTTGATAACCGAGCAATTCAGGCGTTCGGCAAGATAATGACAGGCGCCTGACGCGCCATGACGCATGACGATAATATCAGGATGCATCGCTTCGATATTTTGTGCGGTATCTTGCAGAGTTTCACCCTTAACAACCGATGACGAAGATGCGCTGATATTAATCGTATCGGCAGAGAGTCGTTTGCCGGCGATTTCGAATGAAGTCCGTGTTCTGGTACTGGCTTCAAAGAAGAGATTGACGATGGTTTTCCCCCGCAGGGTCGGAACCTTCTTGATTTTCCGAGTGTTGATTTCTTTAAAGCTTTCTGCTGTATCGAGGATAAATGTCAGCTCCTCTGCAGACAGCTCCTGGATGCCGAGAATGTGTTTCGGATTGAAATTCATTGAGAGCCTCCGCAATTAACTTCTGATGGTCTCGCAAAAAAGGATACGATGGCGACGCCATCAACTTCTGATCAGGTAGACAGTTTGAGCTGCGTGCTGTGCATCAAATTCAACTTCAATCTGCTCGTTCCGTGCCGTCGGCAGGTTACGTCCGATATAATCCGGGCGGATCGGCAGTTCCCGGTGGCCACGATCGATGAGGATGGCCAACTGGATGTTCTGAGGCCGCCCCAGGTCGATCAATGCATCCATCGCAGCGCGGATGGTGCGGCCGGTAAAAAGTACATCGTCAATCAGAACCACCCGGCGATCACTGAGAGTAAAACGGATATCGGTCCGGCCGACCGAGAGGTCGCTTCGTGAACCGAAATCATCACGATACATGGTGACATCAATGAGGCCGAGAGGCACCACCTGACCTTCTATTTCGGATATTTTTTGTCGCAATTGAGACGCCAGATAATCGCCCCCGGTACGAATCCCGATCAGCGCCAGATTTTCAACCCCTTTATTTTTTTCCAGGATTTCGTGGGCAATCCTGGTCAACGCACGATCGATCCCTTCACTGTCAAGAATTTCTATTTTTTCCGCAGCCATGACTCTTCCTTTCCTTGTGTATCAGGGACAAAAAAAGCACCTGATGCATAAATGCACAGGTGCTTTTCGAATAGTCGTTGGATATGCTGATTCATTTTTTTCCCTTGCTGACCTCTCGGGTCAACTTAAAGGGCTGATGATTCTGCTGCTGAATTTTCGTGACTCTAACAATCGCCGGCAGAAATAGTCAACTGCATAATTGTTGAAACTCTGGATGGACACAACAATTCAGTCTGCATCCAGAAACTCCGGGTGGGAACTGGTAGGTTCCCGACTCGGAAACCAAAGTTAGTCGATAGGGCGGCCGATACGTCCCCAGCGAACCTTATTGAGAAGATTCGCCTTTGCATTCCAGGACCAGTACTTGATAAAGGCTAAGCCTTTGATTTTCGATTTATGTACAAAACCCCAGAAACGACTGTCGAACGAGTAGTCACGGTTGTCTCCCATAACAAAATAGCTGTCAGCCGGAACCTTGATCGACCCGGTAAAATCTCTCGGACCGGCGACAAAGGGAATCACCTGATTATCCTTGTGAACTTGCTGCGGGATATTGTAGACCGTGCCGTTGACATAAACCTGCTTCGCTTTAACTTCAATCAAATCCCCGGGTTCACCGACAACCCGTTTGATAAAATCCCGCCGCTGAAAGTAGGATTTACCTGCATCGTCGGGAAACTCGAAAACGATGACGTCGCCCCGTTGCGGATCACGCATCTTCAGGTAGGTTTGATCGAAAAAGGGCAACTGGGTTCCGTAGATGAACTTATTGACCAGAAGATGATCGCCGATCAACAGGGTGTCGAGCATCGATCCTGAGGGTATTTTAAACGCCTGAAAAAGAAAGGTGCGAATGATCAGCGCCAGAATAACAGCGACAATCAGCGCTTCCGACCATTCACGATACCAGGGTTTTTTTTCAGTAAATATCTTGCTCTTCTTTTTAAAGATAGCCATTGTGTCTACTCTTTAATTTTGAGGATTGCCAGGAATGCGTCCTGTGGCAGTTCTACACTGCCAACCCGTTTCATCCGTTTTTTGCCGGCTTTCTGTTTCTCCAACAGCTTTCGTTTCCGAGTGATATCACCGCCGTAACATTTCGCCGTAACATCTTTGCGTAGCGCCTTGACCGTCGAGCGGGCAATTACTTTATTGCCGATAGCAGCCTGGATAGCGACTTCAAACTGCTGCCTGGGGATAAATTCTTTCATCTTGGCAACCAGTTCGCGTCCTCGGAATTGAGCCTTGTCGTGATGCACGATCAGGGACAGTGCGTCCACAACATCGCCATTGATCAACACATTCAGACGCACCAGCCGGCTCGGCCGGAAATCGAGATGTTCATAATCGAGAGAGGCATAACCGCGGCTGATCGATTTGAGCCGGTCAAAGAAATCGAGGACGATTTCATTCAATGGTAACTCGTAGACGACCATAACCCGGTTCGTTGTCAGATATTTCAGCTCCCGTTGGATGCCGCGTTTTTCGATGCAGAGTTTCAACACGGCGCCGACAAATTCATTCGGCACATGGATTGAGGCCAGGACAAAAGGTTCTTCTATCTTATCGATGAACTGAACTTCCGGAAGCATATTGGCGCTTTCGACATGAAGCAGCTCACCTTTGACTGTGGTGACCTTGTAAACAACCGTTGGCGCCGTGGTGATCAGCTCGACGTTAAATTCACGCTCCAACCGCTCCTGAATAATTTCCATATGCAGCAGGCCGAGAAATCCACAGCGAAAACCGAAACCGAGGGCCAGAGAGTTTTCCGGCTCAAAGGAAAGCGCGGCATCGTTTAAATGTAATTTTTGCAGGGCATCACGCAGGGCATCGTACTCACCCGAATCGATCGGATAAAGTCCGGAAAAGACCATCGGCTTGACTTCCTGGAAGCCAGGGAGCGGTTGCTCCGCCAGACGATGTAGATGGGTGATGGTGTCGCCGACCTTGGCATCTTCAACGACCTTGATCCCGGCGACAATAAAACCGACCTCTCCGGCTGACAATTGCGGTAATTCGAGCAGATGAGGACTGAAAGCACCGACTTTCTGCACCTCGTAAACACCGCCGGTGGCCATCAACTTAATCTTCTCCCCCTTTTTGACGACGCCGTCAACAACACGAACCAGCATAACAACCCCCTGGTAAGAGTCATACCAGGAGTCAAAAGTCAGCGCTTTTAAGGGAGCTTTCGGGTCTCCGGTGGGTGCCGGGACACGTTTGACAACGGCCTCAAGGATTTCATCGATACCGAGACCTTCCTTGGCGCTGGCCATGATCGCATCATGGGTGTCGATACCGATAATCTCTTCGACTTCTTCCTTGATCCGCTCAGGTTCAGCACTCGGCAGGTCGATCTTATTCAAAACCGGGAAGATTTCCAAATCCTGATCAATGGCCATATAGACATTGGCGAGAGTCTGAGCCTCAACCCCCTGCGCCGCATCGATGACCAGCATCGCTCCTTCACAAGCCGACAAAGAACGGCTGACTTCATAGGAAAAGTCAACATGCCCCGGGGTGTCGATTAGATTGAGGATATAATCCTGACCATCCTCGGCGCGGTAGTTCAGGCGCACGGCTTGAGCTTTGATGGTGATGCCCCGCTCTTTTTCGAGCTCCATTTTATCAAGATACTGATCAGATTTTTCACGATCTGTCAGGGCGCCGGTTTTCTCCAGCAAACGATCAGCGAGAGTTGATTTGCCGTGATCAATATGGGCGATGATGGAGAAATTACGAATGTTTTTCTGATTCATGTAAACTCAAATAAAACTTGTCTGTTGGGGTGATTTTACCGAACTGGAGATCTTAGACTTAGCCTCCTGCTTTTGTAAAGAAGAAAGGGTGCGACGTGCCGTGAGGATGATGCGGGATTAACGGTTTACGGACAGACCTTTTTTGCGCCGGAAAAGTCAGCCTCCCGTTGTTGTGGAAAAAAAATGATTTATGGGCTGGAAAATGTTTGTTTTTTCAATCAGAAAGGAAGAGGGCACCGGGCCTGACCGGGGTCATACGGGATGCTATTTTCAGCTCGCCGGCAGGCTGTTGAAAAGGGTTCAAGCCGGCATTCCTGAAAGGTTTTATCGGGAATGCCGGTTTGATGAACTCGTAAAGGTTTAGTCCGCCTTTGCAGTGTGACATACAAAGCAGCCTGTTCCGGCAGCTCCGCCGCCTCCGGTTATCATTCCTGCATAATCCCAGCGAAGCATATCGGCATAAGGAGAGCCGTGAGGTCTATGACAGGAGAGACATTGCACCATGTCAATACCCGGGGTTACCACGGCAGAAGGGCCGGTGCAACTGTCGATATCAGGCCGGGCAACCGGGACCTGGGGGTTGTATGTTTTATAATGCTGATATTCTTTTGTGACATCATCAGGCAATGCAAAATCGGTAGGATGTCTGAGCCAT
>JAUVEB010000047.1 GCA_030595055.1 Desulfuromonadaceae bacterium | reverse complement strand
GCCAGGCTGGAACTAACCGTACCATCTCAGACACGGGAATTTTTTTTCCCTGGGGATTGCTCACAAAGATCCGTGAAAGATTTTCCGGGTTGATCTGAAACCGGCGAGGAACATGCACCCTGATGGGTACAGGGGTTTTTTCGCCCGTAATATGAAGACGGCCAAGCTCCGCGCCATAGACAAGAGTGCGCAGTACCTGGGCTATCTGGGCGGTACTGACACCTGACAATGCCGCTTTTTCCTTATCGACAATGACATTGAATTTTCTTACATCCTCCACCTCTGTGTCATGGACTTCAACCATGTCATAGGTCTCCTGGAAGGATTCGCTGACTTGGCCTGCAAGTTTCCGCAGAACCTTCGGATCAGGGCCATAAATCTCTGCCAGGACTGTCGCCTGGACCGGAGGACCAGGAGGGTCTTCCACCAGCTGGATCAAGCTTTTCGGATAACGCGCCTGTATCTTTTCTACCTCAGGACGCAACTCCTGTACCAAGGTGATAGAGCTGATACTTCGATCCTTTTTGTCCATGAGATTAACGCGAATTTCAGCCACGTGAGCGCCCTGTTTATTGCCGGATCCACGCAACAGACCATTGAAGTCGATTATCCCGGCCTCACCTATCCATGTCTGATAATTGCTGACATACGCATTTTTACGGAGCAGCACACCCACCTCCCGAGCAACTTGGTCGGTGGTTTCCACCGGAGTGTATTCAGGCATATCAATGGTAATATTGAAGGTGTTTTTGTCGTCCTTGGGTAGCATTCCTATGGCGACGCAGCCAGGCGTTAACGGGCCGGACACACCCTGTGGTCTCACAAACTGCCAGGAAACCTGCGTCACTGCCACCATGATGAGTAGTCCTGTCACGAGAAAGACCATGGTGCGAAGGCCAGGACGATCAAGAATTGGTGTAATTAATGCGTGATAGAGATGATGCAGTCTGTCCTTGGGAGCACTTTCTTTAGACACATGCTCACTGTTTCCCTTCATCCAGCGATTTGCAGCCCATGGCGTAACAATGTAGGCCACCATAAGGGACGCCAGCATGGCAACTGGGACATTGAATGTAATAGGAAAAAAATAAGCACTTGGCATACCGGTCAGGATGATCATGGAAGAAAAAACCAGCATGACAGCAAAGGTCGCCAGGTTAGTTGGGTTACCAATTTCATTGGTAGCCAGCACAGCAGCAAGACGTGTGTCTCCACCACATTGCATCTGCTTATAGTGCCGATGAATGTTTTCTATCACCACAATGGCGGCATCCACGAGAAGTCCCAACGAGAGGATCAAGGCAAAAAGGGTAATTCTGTTGATGGTCACCCCAAAAAAGAAATCAGCCCCCAGGGTCAGTGCCAGAATAAGGGGGACACAGAGACCAACGATCAGTGCCTCTTTTATTCCTAAGAACAGAATAGCAACTACAAAGACAGATATCAGCGCGATTCCCAGGTGTTCAATCAGCAGGTTGACACTGGCGTCTGCTCGCTTACCGTCGTTACGAGTTGTAATTACGTGGACATCCTGAGGGACAAAACTGGCCTGCATCTTTTCGATTCGCTTCAGGATATCATCGGCGACAAAGACGGCATTGGTGCCAGGTTTTTTTGCGATAGCCAGAGTTACTGCCGGAATTTCAGGGGTCTTGGTGACAGCAAAGTTTTTATCTGCCGGGCCGTAAGAAAAACGGCTGAGACGCTGGCGTTCGACAGGGGGGCCATCAATAACCTCTGCCACATCTTCCAGGAAAACAGGCCTGCTCTGATGGCTGCCGATAACCAGCTTGCGGACATCTTTTGCCGTTTGCAGGTAACCATCAACAAACAGACTGCTGTTCTGCCCCTGGTGGAGAAAAGAACCGGCAGAGATGGCCACATTCGCCGTCTGGATCAGAGCCTTGGTAATATCACCCGAAATACCATAGGCTTGTAACCGCTCCGGATCCAGTTCAATGCGAAGCTCCCGATCCCGGCCCCCCTTTACATAGGCTACAGAGACCTCCTCCATACTGCGTAGACGCTCAATCATCCGATCAGCCAGCCGTTTCAAGGCATAATCGTTATACTTTTCCGAAGCCAGTGTCACAGTAACAATAGGCACATCGTCCACATCAACACTGCGAACAATCGGCCTGCCGGCATCCGCAGGCAATTCCCAACAATGCCCCTGTATCCGGTCATGGAGCTTAACCAGGGAACGTTCTTTGTCTTCACCCACCTCAAACTGTACCTGAATTAAAGCCATGGAATTCATGGCCACGGCAAAGGTGTGATCCACTCCACTGATTTGGCGTACCAAAGCCTCCAGAGGGTTGACCACCAACTGTTCAACCTCCTGTGCTGATGCCCCTGGTAGCGTCACCATGATCTCTGCCCCCGGCACCAGAATTTGTGGATTTTCCTCGCGCGGGGTCTGGGTTACAGCGATCACCCCAAGCAGAGCACAGGCCAGAATAAACAACGGGGTGAGTTTAGAGATGACAAAGATTTCAGCTATACGGCCAGCCGGATTCAGTTTTAGCCTATTCATCACGATCCCCGGTTTTGACGAAATCTCCATCATGGATTAGAGAGACAGAGTCGGTAACAATACGTTCGCCTTGGGATACGCCTGCCTGCACTTGCAGGCGATCCGGCCATTCTCTGCCAAATCGCAGCCAACGAAAATGGGCACGCTGCTCAGCATCGACAACAAAGACTCCACGTAATCCACCTCGTTCCACAACTGCAGCCCTATCTATTACAGGCGATATTTCAGTGCCAACCTGGAATCGAACCCGGCCGAACATTCCCGGCAGGAGAGCTGTCATGTCGTTCAAGCTGATCTTTATTTCATAACTTCTGGTGACCGGATCTCCTGAAGGAACGATCCTTGAAATATGGCCGTTCAATGTCTTGCTAAGGGCGTCAATAAAAACTGTTATGTTGTCACCCTGTACAAGCTTTTGAATTTGACTTTCAGGAACAAACGATTTGAAAAGAAGCGCTTTTTCCGCTTCAATCGAGATGATGGGAAAACCTGGGGTGGCAAGATCCCCGGCACGTTTTTGACGCTCTACAACAACGCCATCCACCGGACTTTTGATCAGGATATACTGCCGTTGAGATTTTGCTGTTTCAAGGGCAGCCAGGGCTGCATGCAATGTTTCCCGGCTGACATCCCTTTGCAAACGTATCTTTCGTAATGTATTTTCGGGGATACTGTCTTCCTTGAAAAGTGCTTCATAACGCTCAAAATCGATTTGGGCGTCTTTCAGCGTTGACCGGGATTTATTTACACCAGCCTCCGCCTGTTGTATTGCTCCATCAATATCGGTACTGTCCAGCGATACGAGGAGATCCCCTTTGTGTATCTGTTGTCCTTCCCGAACTGGAACTTCATCAATATAACCGGTAATACGCGAAGTAATTTGTATCCGATCATCGGAAATTACTGAGCCAATCGTTGAATAATAAACAGGAAGTTCCTCATTCACGACCTCTGACACCGGAAGAGTGTAAACCATGGATTCTTGATTGACGAAAGAGTCAGGTTCCCGATTGTAGCTCGACAAGATAAATGCCAGAGCAACGGCCAAACCAACGACCAGAGCAGCGGCAGAAAGCCAGACGGCCACTTTATTTTTTTTGCTTCTAAACATTCCCTTTATCCTATTTTTTTGATTGTTGGCGTACGTTTCTTCCTGGTTAACCAGTTTTCAATCCTTGCAATACAAAATTAGTGACATGCCGGGCCACTACTTGTGGGTCACTGTGCTGTTCTTTGCTGTGTGGAAGATAAGGCCTGATTGCAGCTGTCTGAAAGTGATACATCACACTCCCGATAATTGAGATAGCCAAAAGGTAGGGGTCATGTTTAGGGTCCAGCTCTTGGCACAGTTCAGTAACACCTTGGAATAGACTATGGTAGACTTCTGAGGCCAGGAGTTGCAGCCTGGATTCGTCACCGTCCATCATCTCCCGTTGAATCAGCATGCTGAAATCATTGTCTTTATGTACCAGTTCACAGAGACAGGTTATAAATTGGGCAAGACGTTTTTCCGGTGCAACTCTGCTGCTGAGTATTTCCTCCAGGCTATCAGCCTTATCGACGAAGGCTTGAGCCATAGCGGCAAGGTAAAGAGTCTGCTTGTCTGGAAAATGATGGTAGAGTGCAGCGGCACTTACACCAACTTTCAGTGCGATAGCCCGCATTGATACGCCGCTGTAACCAGATCCGGCAAACAGGGGGATGGCTATTGTAAGAATTTCTTCTTTGCTTTTAGTGTTAAGCGGTCTCATCCGGGCTCTCCAAGGTTGTTAATGCGATCTTGGCTCTTTTCGTTTATCAATTTCGATATCCTCTAACTCCCTGCACCAGCCACACAAAACGGCAATAACCACGACAAGGGCAGCAGCCAGCCAAGTGGCTGCCGTCCAGTTACCCATGGTGTAGCCGAATACATAGGTAATGAGCAGGATAGTAACAACGGCAGCAAGCGCGGCAAAAAGACAGTTGCATTCCTTTCCTTTTTTCATGCTGTCCGCCTTTCTAAACCTGCCGGGATCTCGGGTTCCTTTCATTGCGTAACAAGTCAGCACAAAGGCCAATTCTTGACCGTTACAAGCGGTACATTCAACAGGAAGGCGACTACGTTAAACGAACGTTAAGTTAATTATTGGCAGGTTTTTTCTTTTTGTAAAGAAAAAGAATATCGTACTTAAGGGACCAGATTTTCAGCGCGGACCAACGCCAAGTTAGTCTGTGAGATCAGAAAGGCATGAGAGAGCAGGAACCCCTGCTGTCTCATGGTTTCAAATGAGAGAAAATGACTTGGCCGGGAACGGCCGCGGCAGCGAGCGAAGGGGAGTCTACACAGAGAAGGGATCTGGGTCAGGTCGAGAATACGTTCATAACCAGAATAAGATGGAGCAGCAGGGAAAATTGGCTTATTTGCATAATCCCCTTCCAGGGGCTTTTCTCAAGTCACCTGCTATGCAGGTGGTCGGTGACCGGTTTCCGTCCGGAAATTCCGGGTGGAAACTGGTAGGTTTTTGAGTCGGGAACTAATTACCGACAGCCAGGTCGACTTGCACCCGGCTGAAAACGGTCTGCCATTCAAGGTAAGCTCTGTGTTCTAAAACCTGCAAAGGGTGTTCGGCCATTCTATGAGCGAGTAACAGTTGCGCGGGGTTTGCTGCCTTCCCCTTGGTGGGTTTATCGAGCAGTTGAGTTGTTTTCGAGTTCAGCTGTCGGTTAAACAGACCCCGTTCTTTGCGCACGATACTTCTTTCCGTCAGTATTTCACCCTGTTGATCAAGGCGATATAAATCTATTTTTATCTGTTCTGTCTCAAGGGGAGTCCATTGCAGCAAAAGGTACGATTGTTCGGCTGTTTCCATGAGCAGTTCACGTAATGATGCTGCTTTGTTTTCCCTCGTTGCCTCGCCGTAGCATTCTTGGAGGATCAGGTCGATAAAGCAGGATTCTTCGGCAAAGCCGGCAAGTTGGCCATCAGCACTTTCCAGATAAAATGCACCCGGCGGAACAATCGATTCCTGCCAGGGTTTATGGCAACAGAGGCAATGAGGTTGCAGGCGTGACAGCCGTTCTTTTTGTTCTCTGTCAAGGAGGGTTTCATAGTCATGGATCTGGTTGGCGATTTCATTAATTCGGTTTGATCCCTGTTCCAGATAGTCGAGGTAAACCTGTCGAGTCAGATGCTTGAATTGTAGATGGACATCAGTCTTGCGGCCGTGAGTGATGACCGGGTAGATTTTTCCTGAAGGGTTGGTGCTGAGTGATTCGACTTTTGGACTTTTGGAGATAAATCCCTCGTAACAGCGATAACCGCGGTTGATTGCATAGGCTTTGAGCAGTTGGTAGGAGTTCCGAAAAGGGCCGTCAAAATGGATGCGCGTATCGATCAGGCAAGGGAGTAGCCGCAGGGTCGATTTCGGACGTTGCTGTTGTTTCAGAAAACCGGCCAGGTTTTGACAGTTTTCCAGGGAGGCCGCATCTTTAATCGGGACGATGATCCGGTCTGCGGCGAAAAGTGCATTGCGGGTGTAAATATCAAGGATCGGACTGGTATCGATAATGACCAGTCCGCCAAGTTTTGAGCGGCAGAGAATCCGCGCCAGGGTGTCAACTCCCTGAAGTTGGTGCTGAATGTCGAACAGCTGTCGGCTGGAAGGAATGATCTGGACACCGTATTGTCCCGGAATCAACAGCTCATGCGGGGCGCTGCCGCTGAAGAGATGGCCGATATGTTTGTCGTGAGGTGTTTTGCCGAGCTGGAACATCTGGTCGACAGTGAAGTGGTTGTCGAAGCTGAACAGGGTGATCGGCAGGTCTTCCGCCAGCCCTTTCAGGTAGATGGCCAGATTGGTGGCCAGGGTGGTTTTGCCGACGCCACCTTTTTCACTGGCGATGCAGATTACGTAAGGACGTGCCATCAATAGTCTCACCTTAAACCGAGCAAAAAAAATTAGTAACTATTCAGAACGGGTGCTGATGTGCTGGCGCCGCCCATTCCAAGGGCCACCGATTGAATGATACATGGCCATCCCTGGGGCTTGACTGTCGCCATCCGGGCGACAGGCACCCTTTCCATGGGCATCACCAGCACATCTTGCTGAATAGTTCAAAATTAAACACTTTATAGGGGAATCATCTGTTCCTGTCAATCCGTAGTAAAGCGGTTTATAATGACTGCTTGTTGTTTTGAGGGTGGGCCTGAAAGGTGTTGATGCTTCATGGATAGTTCATGTGTTATTCCAGTTTCTTCGCTGGTACGGCTGATCCGGGAACTGGTTGAAGACAATTTTGTTGAGGTGCTGGTCCAGGGCGAACTGGCCGGTCTGTCACGACCGGCATCGGGTCATTACTACTTTACCTTGAAAGATGAACGGTCACAGCTTCGCTGTGCCATGTTTCGCAGTCATGCTCGGGCGCTGAGGTTCTCACCGGAGGACGGCACGGAAGTGATTTGTCGCGGGCGGGTTTCCGTTTATCCCCAACGGGGAGATTTGCAATTCATCGTTGAGGGGATGGAGCCGGTCGGTGTCGGTCGTTTGCAGCTGGCGTTCGAGCAATTACGTGACAGGTTACAAAAAGAGGGCCTGTTCGCCTTGGAGAGAAAGCGTCAATTGCCCGCTTTCCCAACCAGAATCGGTGTGGTGACCTCGGCCACCGGCGCCGCGATTCACGATATTTTGAACGTATTGCGGCGTCGCTCTGCCGGTGTCAAAGTACTGTTGCGCTCGGTACGGGTTCAAGGGGATGGTGCCGCGGCTGAAATTTGCGAAGCCATTGCGGACCTCAATGATGAAGGGAGCGCTGAAGTTCTGATTGTCGGCCGTGGTGGTGGGTCGCGTGAAGATCTCTGGGCGTTTAATGAAGAGTCGGTTGCCCGGGCCGTTTATGCCTCGAAAATTCCGGTGATTTCAGCCGTAGGGCACGAAGTCGATGTTTCGATTGCTGATCTGGTTGCCGACCTGCGTGCTCCGACGCCAAGTGCGGCTGCAGAACTGGTGGTGCAGAATCGGTTAGAGCTGGAACGACATCTCGATCAGCTGTTATTTCGCCTGGCCGGGCAGATGCGTTCGAAACTGGAACTGATTCGAACGCGCTTGACAGGTTTGGAAAAACGGCTTAAAGCTCCTGACGAGTTGCTTCAGCTGAAACGGTTAAGGTTGCAGCAAGCGGTTTTGCGCTTGCGGCAAGGGATGAAACAACAGTACGAACGTCGTCAACAGCAGTTGACCGCTCTGGCCGGGCGACTTGATTCTTTATCTCCGCTGGCAGTTCTGGGGCGTGGTTATAGTATTACCCGGCTGGCTGATACCGAAGTGATTTTGCAGAATTCAAATCAGGCTGAACAGGGTGACCTTTTGCAGATACAGCTCCAAAAAGGACAGGTCGCGGCTATTGTAACCGGTCGGACTTCTGCACGTCCTTCCAGGAAAAACTTGACGAAAATTGGCTGAGTTAGCGATAATCCACGTTTTGACCTTTACTACGATGAACAGCCTCCAGCGGAGAACATCTATGGCGACAAAAAAAAGTTTTGAAGCCGCCTTGCAGAAATTGGAAAATGCGGTCACGCAATTGGAGGGTGGAGAATTGGCCCTTGATCAATCTTTGAAAATTTTTGCCGAAGGTGTTAAACAGGCGGATGTCTGTCGTCAGGCGCTGAGTCAGGTTGAATTGCAAGTAGAGCAGCTGCTTAAACAGACGGACGGTCGATGGCAACGTGAGGTGTTTGAAAATGAGTCGTGACTGGCAATTGGAAGTTTACCTGCAGGAACGGGTCAAGTTGGTTGAAGCCGCGCTTGACCACTACCTGCCGAGCGCTGCCACATTACCGGCAAATCTGCATGATGCCATGCGTTATTCGGTCTTTGCCGGGGGGAAACGGCTGCGGCCGGTTTTGATGATGGCGGCCTGTGAAGCGGTTGGTGGAACTCCCCGGCAGGTATTGCCCGCCGCCTGCGCGATCGAAATGATTCACAGTTACTCCCTGATTCATGATGATCTGCCGGCGATGGATGATGATGATTTTCGCCGTGGCAAACCGACCAATCATAAGGTTTACGGTGAAGCCGGCGCAATCCTTGCCGGTGACGGCTTGTTGACGGAAGCATTTATCCTGCTTTCTAATCCTGAGGTCTGGACTGATATGCCGGCTGAGCGACGTTGTGAAGTGATCAACCTGTTTGCTCGCAGTGCCGGTTCGCGTGGCATGGTTGGTGGCCAGATGGTTGATATGGAGTCAGAGGGGCAAACTGTCGATTTGCCGACTCTCGAATATATTCACACGCGCAAAACCGGGGCATTGATGCTGGCGGCCATTGAATCGGGGGCGATCCTGGGAGGGGCGAACCGACAGCAACGGCGTTCCCTGTGCCGTTATGGCGAGGCGGTCGGTTTGGCTTTTCAGATTGCTGACGACATTCTCGATATCGTCGCAGATCAGCAGCAACTCGGTAAGGATGTCGGGAGCGATCTGCAGCGTGGCAAGGCAACTTACCCGGCTTTACTCGGTCTTGATGGCGCCCGTGAAAGAGCTCGCGAGTTGCGGGAACTGGCCTTTGCGTCGTTGGACGCTTTCGGTGAGCCGGCACAGCCCTTGCGGGCAATCGCCGGTTACATTGTTGATCGTTCTTGTTAGCAGGATTCTGCTGTTATATTCAGAATGTTCCCGGCCGCACAGAATGCAGAAATTTTATGATTTGACATGAGGGAGATCATGGGCAGTATTCTTTCAAAATTAACATCACCTGCTGAACTGAAACAGCTTTCAAACGCTGAGCTGAAGCAGCTGGCGGCGGAATTACGTGAACAGATTATTACGACCGTGGCGGAAACCGGCGGTCATCTCGGCAGCTCTCTCGGGGTGATCGAGTTGACGGTTGCTTTGCATCGGGTGTTTGATTCACCGAAAGACCGGATTGTCTGGGATGTCGGTCACCAGGCTTATGCGCACAAAATGCTGACTGGACGCTTAAAACAATTTTCGACCTTGCGAAAACTAAACGGCATCAGCGGCTTTCCAAAGCGTCAAGAGAGTGAACACGATGCCTTCGATGTCGGTCACTCAAGTACCTCGATTTCTGCTGCCTTGGGGATGGCGGCCGGAAAGGATATTTGCGGGGGCGATGAACAGGTGATTGCGGTTATCGGCGATGGTTCCTTGACTGCCGGAATGGCTTTTGAGGCATTAAATCACGCTGGGGATTTAAAGCAGAAACTGATTGTCATCCTCAACGATAATGATATGTCAATTTCGCCGAACGTCGGAGCCCTTTCCTCCTTTCTGAGCCGTAAGCTTTCTTCTGATACTTTTATCCGTTTCAAAAAGGAGACGGAGAATATCCTCAGTTCTGTGCCTGGCTTCGGTAAGGATCTGGTGAATATCGCCAGGCGTGCCGAGGAATCGTTTAAAAGTTTCATGACTCCCGGGATGCTTTTTGAGGGCCTGGGTTTCGATTACTTTGGAGCAATTGACGGGCACAATCTGGAAGAATTGATGGAGACTCTGGAAAATGTTTCGCAGATCAACGGACCGGTTTTGCTGCATGTCGTGACGAAAAAAGGCAAAGGGTTTGCTCCGGCAGAAGAGAACCCATGCAAATATCACGGTGTCGGACCTTTTGATCCGCAAACCGGCGAAATCAAGGGCGGAAAACCGGGGTGTGCCGCTTCTTATACCGAGGTGTTCGGCAAGACCCTGATCGAGCTGGCCAATGATGATCAGCGGATCGTTGCAATCACCGCTGCCATGGCGGAAGGGACCGGGCTCAAAGGTTTCTCCGAGGCTTTCCCCGAGCGTTTTTTCGATGTCGGGATTGCCGAGCAGCATGCGGTGACCTTTGCCGCCGGTTTGGCCTGCCGTGGACTGCATCCGGTGGTGACCCTCTATTCAACCTTTATGCAGCGTGCTTATGATCAGCTTCTGCATGATGTTTGTCTCCAGAACCTATCGGTGACGTTTGCCCTGGATCGGGGTGGTTTGGTCGGGGCTGACGGGCCGACGCATCACGGGGTTTTCGATCTGTCTTTCATGCGGCATATTCCGAACCTGATTTTTGCCGTGCCGCGTAATGAAGTTGAATTGCGCCGGATCATGAAAACAGCCAGTCTCTTCGATGGACCATTTGCTTATCGTTATCCCCGTGGAAACGGTGCCGGTTTGCCTTTGGACGGGGCGATCGAACCCCTTGAAATTGGTCAAGGGGAACTCCTGCGCAAGGGGTCTGATGTCTTGATCATTGCTGTCGGTGTGCTGGTCGGAGAAGCACTTGAGGCGGCAAAGTTGCTTTCTGAACAAGGCATTGAGGTTGCGGTCGTCGATGCGCGTTTTGTTAAGCCACTCGACTGCGAGCTGATTTTGTCGCAAGCGGCCAAGGTTCCGCTGGTTGTAACGGCAGAAGAGAACGTCCTGCAAGGCGGTTTCGGGACGGCAGTTCTTGAACTGTTGAGTGATGCCGGGATGAGTGTGCCGATACGACGGATCGGTATCCCGGATGAGTTTGTCGAACAGGGTACGCAGGCAGAACTGCGGGCAATGCTCGGAATTGATGCTGCGGGATTGGTGGCAACGATCCATCAGGCTTTGAATGAAAATCGGCTTGTGGCCTCAATCGGCTGATCATCATTAGTGGACTTAAAAATTTTCAGGGTGTTTTTCTTCTTTTACAAAGGTGAAATGGCATGTCATCTTTGCTAGTATTGCGGTATTGTCCGGAAGATTGTCAGACTATTCCGGCCGAAGTGAGAAATTGGGAGTTTAAGGGCAGCTTTGGGCTCGTTTGAGAGTGCATAGTTGTGGCTGTGGGCTGAAAAGGAGCATAGATACGGACCGACCAGCCGAATTTGCGGCTGGATCATGTATCCCTGACCGCCTCCCATGCCGGTTCAGTTTGTAAGGAGTTGCGCGAATGGCTCGTAAAATATTCATAGCTGCGACGGGGATGAACAGCGGCAAAACAACAACCAGTCTTTCCTTGATGCATATGGCCCTGAAAAAATATGATCGCGTCGGCTTCATTAAGCCGATCGGCCCCAAACCGGCTGAATATAACGGTCAGGTTGCAGATAAAGATGCTATTCTCATGGCCCGTTATTTTGGGTTGGTTGACGATCTGCCGTTGATGTCGCCATTTGTCCTGCACCAGGGGGATACCCGGCGTATCATGGACGGAGAGCTATCTCGTGAAAAAATCTCTCAACAGATATTTGCTGCCATCGCTGAACTTGATGACAAGAATGATTTTTTGATTATTGAGGGGGCAGGTCATACCGGTGTCGGTTCTTTACTCGGTTGCAATAATGCCCGTATCGCTCATGAAGCAAATGCTGCGGTGCTGATGGTCACGGGGGGTGGTTTGGGGAATGTTGTCGATGCGGCACATATGAATCTGGCGCTGTTCCAGAAGGAACGGGCTGATGTTAAAGCGGTATTGGTTAATAAGATTATCCCGAACAAAAGGGAACAGGCCCTGGATTACCTTGATCGGGCCTTTCGACCTGAAGGCATCCAGGTTATCGGTGGATTCAATTATCAGCCGATTTTGGCAAATCCAACGTTACGGCGTATTGCCAATGTCCTGGATATAGAGTTGCACGCCGGTGAAGAGGAAGCGCAGCGGATTGTCCACAATGTGCAAATAGGTGCCGCTTCGGCACAGCGTGTTGCCGAACTGTTGTGTGAATCCTCTCTGGTGATCGTGAACAGTAGTCGAGATGAACTGCTTGTGACCTTGGCAAATCTCTATCGGATAGAAGAGTATCGGGAGAAAATTGCCGGAATTATCATCCCCGGGGTCGGGCCGATCAGCCACATAACCCAGACCATCATCAAGGATAGCGGTATCCCCTATATGCGTGCCGGCCGGACATCTTCCAGTGTATTCGAGATGATAAATGATGACGTTTCCAAGTTGACTGTCGAGGACACACACAAAATCTGCCTGATTACCAGTTTGGCGGAAAAACGCTTCGATTTCGATGCGATAGATAAGCTCTTTGATTAGCTTAAGGGGTTCCTATGCTGATTCGTGTTCGTTACAAAGATGGCAGAATTGATCTGGTTCCATCGAAAAAGCTTGAAGAACTGATTCTGATGAGCGAGATAGAACAGTTTGAACGTTCCACCGGTTGGGTGACTCTGGGAAAAGACCCGATTAGAAGTTCACTGCGTGGCAGTTATCCGGGCACTGAGCGCCGTACCCCCATAATGCTTAGTTCCAAGGAGAAGAGGAAATAGTTACGTTGATTAGCGGATGCCAATCCGGAAGCTCCGGATGGATGCACAGCAAGTTTTCATAAGGGAAACGAGCAATTTTTCTCAAGGTCAAGGAAATCAAGCGGTGGTGCGGAGGCGTGGCTGTTTACGCCGCACAAGCAAACGTGTAGATTGACGCAGAGATTGTGAAAAAGGGCCGTTTTCGGATGAAAACTAACTGATTTTTGCTCATCGCCACACTACCGCATGATTTTTTAGGCATAATTGTGGCCAGTCGTAAGAAAGTGAAGATTTATGTTGATACGAGTACGGTATAGCGCCGGGCGGATAGAACAGGTTCCCCCGCGAAAACTGCAGAAACTGATAGATTCAAGAAAAATCGTCCAATTTATGCGTTCCGGTGGCTGGGTCACGGTCGGTTTTGATCCGATCCGCTCGGAAAATTCCACCGAATACATCGGATTGGAAAGACGCAACTGACGAGTAAGAGACATGTATTTCAAAAACCGGCATTTGCCGGTTTTTTTTTGGTTCTTGCGGATTAGCGATAGTCCATTAACTAATTGAACTTCCGGTGTTTTTTCTTTAAGTGGATTTGTGTTTAGTTTGGATGGTGTTACAATGGCTGGAACTGTAAGGAGTGCTCAATGAAGGAAATCTCTGTAGTTTATCAAGACGGGATGATGGACATGGTTGAACCCCAACTTTTGCAGGATTTGATTGAGAGTGAGGGGATCGTCAAATTTCAACGTACTGATGGGTGGGTTTATCCTGGGATTGATCCTGTCCGGCGCTTTGCTCATCGTACCTATCAAGGGCCGGAGCGCCGGGTGCTGCACAACAGCTATTAACTGAAACGAGCAATTTTTCTCAAGGTCAAGGAAATCGAGCAGTTGCGCTGCGGCGTAGCCGTCTGCGCCGCACCGGCAAGCGTGCAGATTAATGCAGAGATTGTGAAAAAAAGCCGTTTTCCGGATGAAAACTAATTCGTATCCGTCCGGAAAATGATCGTTTCCGGACGGAACTCCATCGAAATCTGAGAGTCATTTTTAACCGCCTTTCCAATGGATAAGCGGTTTTTGTTTTAGGGGTGCAACTTGATCAGTTTTTGCCGATAGCTGCGCAGAATTTTCATGACTTTGGCGCGGTGCTCAGGACCGATGCGAAGGAGTATTTTCTGTCCGGATGACAATTGTTCCAGAGTCGGATCGGCATAGGTATAGAAGACTGAAGGTTGTGCCAGCAGGATCGGTTCCGCCGGGTTCGGTGTCTCCAGCAGATGTTCAATCACATAGACCAACCGATCATTAAAATAGGCATTCTGATAGCCCAGTTGTACGTAAGCTGATTGAAAGAGTGGATAGAAATAAACGTAGATTTTGTTCGCTAAATCCACATCAATCTCTTCCAGAAGTTGGATATATTTGGTGTAGCGGGAATGGTTCTCGGTGCTGGTTTGCGGAGCATCTTCGGTTCCCGATGTGATGAATCTCCCTAAGGGTTTATGGAGGGGGAGATGGGCTCGCGGTAGACGTTTTTCCGTGAGGTTGTCGACTGTCACCACCAGTTTCTGGATAAAATTTTCCATTAAAATTAAATTGAAAAGCGATTTTTTAATATGGAGATTTTCGATTGCCTGTTGAATCGTTTCGTCACTTTCCTGAACGAGTGGGAGCTGTTTTGGAAAATTCAGTTCAAGTTGAGAAATTTCCGACAGTTCCTCTGCCACAACCTTTTCGCTCTGTTCATCCTGGGCCGGCGGTATCGGAACCGGGTAATGCACAATCGGCTGTTTGAATGGTTTTTCAGTTGCCGGTGTCGGGCTTGTATGTTTTGGTTGTTCCGGAGGTATCGTTTTTTGCAGATAAATTGTCAAAACGAGGATAGAGATGATGATGAGAAGGATGAAGATCAGCATATCGGTTCGATTCATCAAAGGCCTCCTGTCATGAACGATAGATCCGCTTACATTATGACGCGATACACTCTTCATTTCCAGCAGATACTCTGTCAATATATCAAATTATTGGAAGAGACATTCTGTCACTCTTTGTTCCCCTCCCGGAAGGGTATCGGATAGCCGACACCTTCCTGATTTTACTTTGAAGCGGTTCATATGCAGGTTGTCTATCAAGAAATCCAACAGCATTTGCCTACAGGTGATGAGTCTCGGCGTCTTTTTCACGGCCGGGGCCACTGCTTTCCCGGTTATGAAGATTTACTGATTGACTGGTTTAAGCCGATTCTGCTGATTACCCTCTATCGGTCACGGGAAAAAAACTGGTTGGCTGAACTTGTCGAACTTTTACGGGCAGAATTTCCTGCCGCAGAAGCGGTTCTTTTGCAAGAGCGTTTTATCTTTACTGCTCCAACACGCTTGCTGTGGGGGAACCCCCCGGTTACTGTCGATGCTCTGGAGGCAGGTTTACGCTATCGTTTACGTTTAACCACGGCGAAGAATATCGGTTTTTTTCTGGATATGGCGAGAGGGCG
>JAUVEB010000199.1 GCA_030595055.1 Desulfuromonadaceae bacterium | reverse complement strand
TGTGTAAAAGTGATAATTCTGCTGAAATCAACCATCTGCCGAATGCTTTCGAGCTGGCAGATTGACAGGCGTCTGGTGTAGGAGTGGATATGACTGGTGCGGCAACGAATACGTCAATCGATCTTGCCTGCTACGGCTTTGTCCGTCTTGGCGTTGCAACCCCGGAACTGCGTGTTGCCGATGTTGATTTTAACCTGCTGGAGATACAAAAAGTCGCCCTTGAGGCAAGTCGTCAGCAGTGTCGTTTGCTACTCTTCCCGGAACTTTCTCTGACCGGCTACACCTGTGCGGACCTGTTCTTTCAGCAACAACTACAGAAACGGGTTGAACAGGCGCTCGTTGAGCTGGCTGCTTTTACTGCGGCAGCAGAGCTCTGCCTGGTCGTCGGCGCGCCGCTTGCCGTTGCGGGGCGTTTGTATAATTGTGCGGTGCTGATTGCCGAGGGTGAAATCTGCGGCGTGGTGCCGAAAACTTTCCTCCCGAATAGCGGCGAATTTTATGAGCAGCGTTGGTTCTCTTCGGCCCATGATTGCAGCAGTCATTTTATTTTCATCAACAATCAACAAATCCCCTTTGGTGACGACCTGCTTTTCCGGGCCGAGGACCATCCCGAATGCCTGGTCGGAATAGAAATCTGTGAAGATGCCTGGGCGGTTGCCCCGCCGAGCGGTTCACAGGCCCTGGCCGGGGCGACCTTGCTGCTCAACCTTTCGGCCAGTCCGGAAATTCTCGGCAAACAAGCTTATCGGCGAGCATTGGTCGAGGCTCAGTCGGCCCGCTGCCTGGCCGCCTATGCTTACGCTTCTGCCGGTCCGAACGAATCGAGTACCGATCTGGTTTTTTCCGGACACTCGTTGATTGCCGAAAACGGGCGGATTCTAGCCGAAACGGAACGTTTTTGCTTTGCCAGCCGGCTTGCCCTGGCGGATGTTGATCTCGCGCGTCTGGTGGGGGAGCGGCAGCGCAACAGCAGTTTTGCCAGTGGTCATCCGGAGCACGAGTTTCGTACCCTTTCCTTTCGCTTTTCCCCGCCGCCGACCCTTGATCTACGGCGTCCGTTGTCCAGAACACCTTTTGTGCCGCCGGATAATGACGAGCGGGATGCCCGCTGTCAGGAGGTCTTTCTGCTGCAGACCAGTGGCTTGGCAAAACGCTTACGGCATACCGGGTCCAGGAAAGCTGTCATCGGACTTTCCGGAGGACTCGATTCGACTCTGGCGCTGCTGGTGACGGTCAAGGTGTTTGACCGGCTCGGTTTGGATCGGAAAGGAATCGTTGCCCTGACCATGCCCGGTTTCGGGACGACTGAGCGAACCCGCGGCAATGCCGAGGAACTCGCGGAGTTGCTTGGAGTTGAACTGCGTGTGGTGTCGATCGATGCCGCAGTGTTACAGCACTTTGCAGATATCGGTCACGATGAGACCCGGCACGACATCACCTACGAAAATAGCCAGGCCCGCGAAAGAACACAGATTCTTATGGATGTTGCCAATCAGGTCGGCGGCCTGGTGATCGGCACCGGCGATCTGTCGGAGCTGGCCCTCGGCTGGTGTACTTACAACGGTGACCACATGTCTATGTACGCGGTTAATTGCGGGGTGCCGAAAACCCTGGTTCGTTATCTGGTGGATTGGTGCGCCAAGGTTGAATTCAGTGATCGGATCTCGCAGGTTTTGGCGGATGTCTGCGCCACTCCGGTCTCTCCGGAACTTTTACCGCCCGATGCTGATGGGAATATCGATCAGCTCACAGAGAAAGTGGTCGGCCCTTACGAACTGCATGATTTTTTCCTTTACCAGGTGGTGCGGATGCATTTCCCACCGCAGAAGGTGCTGATGCTCGCCGAGCAGGCCTTTGATGATCTGCCGCGTGAAGAATTGATCCATTGGTTGTGCCAGTTCTACCGGCGTTTTTTCTCTCAGCAGTTCAAGCGTTCCTGCCTGCCGGATGGGCCGAAAGTGGGAACGGTGGCCTTATCCCCGCGCGGTGACTGGCGGATGCCGAGTGATGCTGCAGTTGCTCTCTGGCTCCAGGACTTGGAGTCGCTGGAGTGAGCGGCATCCTCTACGTGGTTGCGACGCCGATCGGCAATCTGGAGGATATGACCTATCGTGCTGTGCGGATTCTACAGGAGGTGGCGCTGATCGCTGCCGAAGACACCCGCCACAGTCGCAAATTACTTGATCATTATGCCATCAAAACATCCCTGATTTCCTACCATGAACATAACGAAGAGCAGCGTGCCGCACAGCTGATCGGGAAATTGCAGGCCGGGGAGTCGCTGGCGCTGATTAGTGATGCCGGAACTCCCTGCATCGCCGATCCCGGCTACCGACTGGTATCACAGTGCCGTCGGATGGGTATTCAGGTTGCGGCAGTACCGGGACCCTCGGCGCTGATCGCGGCACTCTCGATATCCGGTCTACCGACCGACGCTTTTCGCTTTGTCGGTTTCCTGCCGGCTAAGGCACACGGTCGTCAGCAAATGATGACACAATTCAAGGATGAGCAGCAGACAGTTGCTTGCTACGAGGCGCCCCATCGTTTACCGTCGGCACTTCAGGATATTGTCGAAATCTGCGGCGGGGATCGGCAACTCGCCGTGGCCAGGGAATTGACCAAGCGTCATGAAGAGCTGTTCAGCGGCACGGCTGCCGAGGCGGTTGAGTATTTCGCCGGAAAACGCGTGAAGGGTGAGCTGGTGCTGCTACTGTCCCCCGCGCCGAAACGCACGCCGGAAGGAAGCGTCAAGGAGGCTTTGGCGCGACTGCACGCCGAGACCGACCTGCGCTGGAAAGAGATCGTCAAGCAGGTGGCCAAAGAGTTCGGCCTGCCCGGCAGCGAGGTTTATAAAGAGTCGCTGGAACTGCGCGATTAATTCTCGATAAATTTGCAGGCCATCAACAGATCCTGAAATCGGTAAACTCGCCGGTGGTGGTTTTCCATTCCAGTTGCACATCCGCGACCAGAGCCAGTTCCGGGCCGTTGCGACACCAGGCGACGACCGCCCGGACGGCGTTCTCTTCCCCTTCAAAAACCGCCTCGACAGAGCGGTCCGGGTTGTTTCTAACCCAGCCTTTGACCCCGTAACGTTCGGCAGTATCTTTGGTGCTTTGCCGGAACCAGACCCCCTGAACCCGACCGGTTACACGAACTTCGGCCCTGACCTGCGGCATGGCTATTCTCCCTGTTCGATGAGAGCGAGGAATTCCTCTTCGTTTAAAACCCTTATTCCCAGTTGTTCTGCCTTTGCCAGTTTGCTGCCGGCTGCCGGACCGGCGACAACATAGTCGGTCTTCTTGCTGACCGAACCGCTGGCGCGGCCTCCCTGGGCTTCGACCAAAGCTTCACCTTGTTTGCGACTGAAACGTTCCAGGGCCCCGGTGAAGACGAAGACCTTCCCCGACAATTTGTCACCGTGCGGCTGTCCCGTCGCAACCGGCGCGACACCGAAATCTTTTAGCTGGCCAAGGATGAGCCGGTTGTTCGGGTCGGCAAAAAAACGGGTGACACTGTCGGCGACCTGTGGGCCGATTTCGTGGATCGTCAGCAACTGCTCGGCGTCGGCTGTCGCCAGCGCTGCCAGTGAGCCGAACTGGCGACTGAGAACCTTGGCCAGATGGCTGCCGACATGGCGGATGCCGAGACCGAACAGAAATCGCTCCAGGGGACGTTGCTTGCTTGCTTCTATCGCTGCCAGCAGCTTGTCGGCCAGTTTGTCACCCATCCGATCGAACTGAAACAGATCCTCGCGTGTCAGCCGATAGAGATCTGCGATGCTCTTGATCAGCTTGAGGCGCAGCAGTT
>JAUVEB010000096.1 GCA_030595055.1 Desulfuromonadaceae bacterium | reverse complement strand
GTAGGAGACAAAGGGTATACCGTCTGCCCGTCAACCACTTCCGGCAGTCCCAGATTGGGAATGCAGTATATCCGTTGCGGCCAGAGCCGGCTGAGATAATGGATGTGCGAGGTCATATCCTGCGGGCCGGTGGCACAATTCAGACCCAAGGAAAAAAGTGGATAGGGTTCCAAGGTGGCAACCACGGCAGCGATATCGGACCCGACCAGCATGGTTCCCTGCTGTTCGATGGTGACCGAGGCGAGAACCGGGAGCTCAAGCTTGGCAGTTTCAAGGACCTCGAACAGGGCAACCAGCGCTGTTTTTGTTTGCAACAGATCTTGGCAGGTTTCAACAATCAGACAATCGACCCCGGCTTCGAGTAATGCCTCAGCCTGTTCCCGGGTCGCCGTAGCCAGCTCCGCGACCTCGATATGCCCGAGCGACGGCAACTTGGTGCCGGGCCCGAGCGAACCGGCCACATAGCGATCCGGCTGTCCGGCAGCGGCGATACGCGCGTTTTCTACCGCTTTGCGGTTGATCTCTTTGACCCTGTCCGACAATCCATATTCAGCCAGAACCACGCTGGAGGCACCGAAGGTGTCGGTCTCGACAACCATTGCGCCGGCATCATACATACTCTGATGCAGATTGATGACAAATTCAGGTGCGTAGATATTCAGGACCTCGTTACACCCCTCGCAGCCCTGCCAAGCCTCGTCCGGGATATTCATGGTTTGCAGATTGGTCCCGCAGGCACCATCAAAAATTAACAATTGTTGTTCAGCAAGAATCATAAAAAGCCTTGTTTTGTATCCGATTGTATCCGTGTTGACTTAAGCTGTTCGGCGAATATTAACGAGTTGAGTCGGAGCTGTCCAGCCAAGAGCAAACGTGCAAATAACAGGCTGAAAAGACAATTCCAGGTTCACATAACAGGATATCTTTGTTAGAATATTTTGCAAAAATAACATTTATGAGGTGAGCTGTGAATCTTCCCGAAGATCAATTAAAAGCAAATACCCTGCAACGTCGTTTGGGCGACTACTTGATTGCCGCAGGACAACTGACCCCAGAGCAACTTGATGAAGCGATTGAATATCAGTGTATTTACGGCGGCCGGCTGGGAACGAGTCTGGTCGAACTCGGATTTGTCAATGAAGAGCTGCTTGCACGGATATTAAGCCAACAGCTCAGGCTGCACTATATCAAACCTGAATTACTGATGGATGTGTCACAAAACATCCTCGATCTGATCCCGAAAAAATTTGCGCTTAAATACCAGATTGTGCCCTATCGCAAAGAGCAGGGCAAACTTTACCTGGCTATGAACGACGTCACGAATCTGGCAGCTATTGATGAATTATCATTTCAGCTCAACCATATTATCATCCCTCTGGCAATCCCGGAAATCCGCCTGATGCTGGCCTTAAAAAAACACTACGGGCTGAAATTGTCCCCCCGTTTCGAAAGTCTGGAGGCGCAGCTCAAAAAAAGTTCAAAGGCCCCGGAAAAACCGACAGCGAAAAGGGTCATGACTGACGATAAAAAAGAAGCCTGGCCATTGCTGGGTGATGAAGAATATTCTGCTGAAGCAGCAAACGACGAACCCTGTTTCGGCCTCGCCACCTCCCCTGGCGATATTTCACAAACCAGCCTTTTCCAACAGCTGGCGACAGCTGGAAATCGTGACGATATCGCCAAAGCGTTAACCGCTTACCTGGGGCAGGAATTCGCAGCCTGCGGGCTCCTGATGGTCCGTTCACCCAACGTCACCGGCTGGAGGGCCTCCCTTCACGGAGCCGAACTCAGCGGCTTTGATCAGCTGCGCATCCCCTTGAACGGCAATTCAATTTTCAGCCAGGTGGTCGAAAGCAGGTCTCATTATCTGGGCCCGGTGATAGAAACCCCGGACAACCGCACTTTGCTGCAACGTTTCAATGCAAAACCAACCCAGAACGCTTTAATTATCCCCTTGCTGGTCCGTGATCGCTTGATCAGCATCCTCTATCTGCAGGACAACCTCGAACAACTTGAACTGCGTTTTGCCGAGGCACAGAACATTGCCCACAAAACAGAAATGTCATTTACCCTGCTGATTCTAAAAAACAAAATCTTAACGACTTGACGCAGATGACACGGAAGAAAATCAGCTTAAATGCTGAAGACGCAGCAAAGCTCAACAGAGCATTATCTGCAAACAGTGAGGAACTCTATCAACTTATTCACGATCCCCAGCCGGAAGTTCTGCTGACAATCCTGAAAAACCGACTGTTAAATGATGAACATCTGCTGGCCCTTTTGCAAAGGCGGGATCTCCCCGAAGAATTACTCAGCCGAATTTATCAGCGTCGTCGCGAATCGCTGAGCCATAAATTGCTGCTGGCACTGGCTAAAAACCCCGCCCTTCCGGGAAATATCCTGCGCAATCTATTGCCGCAACTCCGACTTTTCGAGCTGGTTGATATCTGCTTCATGCCGGGAGTCACGCCCGATCAAAAAATGGCAGCAGAACGCATCATTCTGCAACGACTGCCGACAACTCCACTTGGCAACAAAATTGCGCTGGCACGTCGGACAACAACCAATATCGTTGCCGAACTCTTAAAAGAGGGAAATCCGGCCGTCATGGACGCCTGCCTGAACAGCCCAAGGCTAAAAGAGGCCGCCATCTTTCAGTTTTTACGCGGCCCCAAAAGCTCCGCAGAAACCATTTCCATGATCGCTCGTCACAGTCGTTGGCAGCAGCGACCGAATTTAAGACTGGCGATTTTAAAAAACCCGCGTACTCCGGATATCTGGTTTACCCTCTGGCTGCCTAAATTATCGCCCGCCTTGCTGAAACAGTTACTGGCAGCACCGAGTCTCAAGGCGAAACAAAAAAAAATGATCGGCAATGAACTCAAGTGCCGCAGAATTTGATTGAAATAAGTATTTTCTTAACTATTTTTTGCGTCGTTAGGTTACGATGGCAACTTAATCAACCGACCTGAAGGAAACACAATGATCGAAGCACAGAGAAATTCACAAATCCGTACTTTGATTGATGAGCAGATCAACCTGCCGTCCCCACCGGAAATTGCCGTAAACATTCTCAATACAGTACAAAAAGATGATTCCTCGATACAGGAACTCGCCAGAATCATTAAGGCGGATCCGGCCCTGACCGGGAAGATTCTCAGCGTCGCCAATTCCAGCTTTTATGCCCTGCCGAATAAAGTCACCAGCGTGGAGAGAGCCCTCTCAATCCTCGGCTCAAATCTGTTCAAAAACATTGCCCTCTCCTTTTTAATTGCTGCCGAATTGCGCAGCGATAAGCAATCCACCTTCAATCTTGACTACTTCTGGCGGAGATCAGTGACCTCGGCAGTTGCAGCAGAGCTGTTAGCCAAATCATTACAGGAGAAAGGCGACGATTTCTTTGTTGCCGGGCTGCTACACGATATCGGCGTACTGGTTTTGTACCTGAATAAAGGTAATGAATACGCAGCACTGTTGCATGATCGTAAAATTTCCGCTGAGCCTCTCGAGGAATGTGAGCTGCGGCAATATGGTTTTACCCACCAGCAACTCGGGGCAATGTTAATCGACACCTGGGGCCTGCCGGAGTCCATTTCGGTCCCCGTGCATTTTCATCACCTTAACGCCGATCCACCGGAAGAGCACCGGAGGATGACGGAAATCATCAGCTTTGCTGCCCGTTTGGCTGCCATTTATAATCAGACGGAAACAGCTGGAAAAGTGCGGGCACTACAAACGGAGATATGCGACCTTTATCACCTGAAAGCGGACCAGGTCCGTGACCTCTTGGACGATGTTGCCAGGGAAAGCGTCGACATTTTAAAAGCTTTCGATTTAGATCCCGGCAATCTCAAGCCATACTCACAGATGCTCCAGGAAGCCAATGAAGAGTTGGGACGCCTGAATCTGTCTTACGAGCATCTGGCCATGGAACTGAAAGAATCCAAAGAAAAGGCAGAAAACCTGGCGAGTGAATTGACTGACGTCAATTCACGTTTAAGAGAACTGGTTTTTCGCGATGGCTTAACCGGTTTGTATAACCACCGCTACTTTCAGGAAATTCTCGCTAAAGAATTGTCTCGGGCCTTCCGTTATCAATCCTCTGTCTCACTGATCATGTTTGACATCGATTTCTTCAAAAAGGTCAACGACAATTACGGGCACCCCGTCGGCGACCTGGTTTTGATGAATATTGCCCGGGCAATCGAAGGAGCGGTTCGGCCAAGCGATATCGTTGCTCGTTACGGCGGCGAGGAATTTGCCGTAATTCTTCCGCAAACAGACGAACCCGGCATGCAAGTTTTTGCCGAACGCTTACGGCGCACCGTCGAAGGAATTACGACAATTGTCGGCAATCAACAGATCAGCGTCACCATCAGCGTGGGCGGAAGCTCTTACTCCCCCGGTGCTAACAAAGGCACACCACAACGCTTAATTGCTGCGACAGATCAGGGTCTGTACGCCTCGAAGAGAAATGGTCGCAATCGGGTCACCATTTTCAAACTACCAACAGACCAGAGTGACCCTTCCAGTTAATTTCCGTCCGAAAACGGTTCTTTGCACCGGGGCCGTGTCAATCTGCGGGCTTGTTTGTGTGGCGTACCGAGGTACGCCTCCGCGCAACCGCTTGATTTCCTTCTTTTCATACAAAAACTGGATACTCGCCTGACCGCGTGTTACTTTTAGCCCACAGGTATCCATTAAAAGGTTTCAGCATTCAGAATTGACTCGCCGAATTATGTCAGCTGTTGTGCACGAGAAATATATTCTTGACCCGCGAGAGGCCGGTTTCTGTCTGCAACTCACCGGCGACTGGCGATTCAGTGACGGGATTCCGGACATTGAACCCTTGCTGCAACGCTTATCGGCAGAACCAACCCGGCAACAGCTGAACTTTGATGGAAACCAGCTCGGCAAATGGGATTCGGGGCTGATGACCTTTCTGGTGCAGCTGATTGAATACTGTCAGCAACAGCAGATCGAAGTAAAAACCGCCGGTCTGCCGCCCGGAGTCCAGAAATTGCTGACCTTGGCGTTTGCCGTTCCGGAGCGAAAAGGTGCCCGGCGTCAGATTCTCGGCCAACCGATTTTGACCAAAATCGGTAATGTCACCATTGAAATGCACCGCAGCTGGTCCGACCTGCTGCACTTCATCGGCGAAATCATTCTCAGCACGCTGAAGATGTTTCGCGGCAAAGCCCGCTTCCGTCGCTCTGACCTGCTTTACCAAATTGAGGGCGCCGGCCCTTCGGCACTGCCGATCATTACCCTGATCGGCATCCTGATCGGATTGATTCTGGCTTTCGTCGGGGCAGTTCAATTGCGCCTGTTCGGTGCACAAATCTTTGTCGCCGACCTGGTCGGCCTGGGCATGGCCCGCGAAATGGGAGCCATGATGACCGCCATTATCATGGCCGGTCGTACCGGTGCTGCCTATGCCGCTCAGTTGGGGACAATGCAGGTCAACGAAGAGATCGATGCGCTAAAAACCATGGGGATTTCTCCCGTTGAATTTCTGGTTCTGCCACGATTGATTGCCCTCTGCATCACCATGCCGCTCCTTTGTATCTATGCCGACTTCATGGGGATCATTGGCGGGGCTATCGTCTGCTCGACCATGCTCGATATCTCTTTTTTCCAGTATTTCCAGCAAATACAAAATGCCGTCCCGCTCAAACATTTCATCATCGGTATCGTTAAAGCAGGGATCTTCGGCGTGCTGGTCGCCACCTCCGGCTGTTTTCGCGGCATGCAATGCGGCCGCAGTGCTTCAGCGGTCGGCTATGCAGCAACCAGTGCCGTGGTCACCTCGATCGTTCTGATCGTTGTCGCCGATGCTATCATCACCATCATCAGCCAAATCCTGGGAGTTTAGGATGACAGAGCACCCTCATCTGGAAATCCACAACCTGACCATGGCTTATGGTGATATCGTCATTCAGGAAAATCTGAATTTCACCGTCAAGCAGGGGGAGATATTTGTCATCATGGGTGGCAGCGGCTGCGGTAAAAGCACCCTGTTGCGCCATCTGGTCGGGCTGATACATCCGGCTGAGGGCAATATTTTTATCAATGGAGTCAATCTCTGGCAGGCGCCACAAGTGGAAAGAAATGAGATTATCAGTCACAGTGGGGTTCTGTATCAGGGGGGCGCACTCTGGAGTTCAATGACTTTGGCTGAGAATATTGCCGTCCCCTTGATGGAGTATACCCAACTGACGGAAAAACAGATTGCCGATGTCATTTCCTACAAGCTGTCCCTTGTCGGACTGGCGGGGTTTGAAGACTATTACCCGTCAGAAATCAGCGGCGGTATGCAGAAACGTGCCGGATTGGCACGTGCCATGGCCCTCGATCCGGACATCCTGTTTTTTGACGAACCATCTGCCGGACTTGACCCGATCAGTTCTCGGTTATTGGATGACTTGATTCTTGAGTTACGTGACAGCCTTGGAGCAACCGTGGTCATCGTCAGCCATGAATTGGCCAGTATTTTTGCCGTCGGTGACCAGGCGATTTTTCTCGATTCGGACAGCAAAACCATTATCGCCACCGGTGCGCCCAAAGAACTGCTTGAATCTTCGGACAACCCGCGAGTCAGACGTTTCTTGACCCGTGCGGCCCAAGGCTCGATGGAAACTGAGGTAAGGACTTATGTATAAAAGAAAACGGGTTGATCCCAGAGTCATCGGCAGCTTTGTCATCGGCGCCATTATTCTCGTGGTCGCGGGACTATTGTTTTTCGGTCCCGGTGGATTTATCTCAGAAACTAACCGTTACGAACTGCATTTCGGCAGGTCAGTCAAGGGCTTGAACGTCGGCTCACCCGTCCGTTTCCGTGGCGTAAAAATCGGCCAGGTCAAGCACATCAACGTACAGATCAGTCCTGCTGATCTGAAATTTCACATTCCGGTCATCATCGAAATAGAGCCGGCCCGAATCGGCGCTGACGACATCAACAAGGGGGTGCTCGATACCATCAAATCCACGGTTAAAGGCGATGATCCGATCCAGCGTCTGGTAAAAAAAGGGTTACGCGCGCAACTTCAACTCGACAGTCTTGTGACGGGTCAGTTATTTGTTAATTTTGATATGCACCCGGATACCCCGATTACAAATGTCGACTATCAAGGGGAGTATCCGGCATTACCGACCATTCCTTCAGGTCTTGAAGAATTGACAAAAACTTTTGCAGATCTGCCCCTGCGTGAACTGGCCGATAAGCTGATCAATTCAGCGGAAGGCTTCGAAAGATTGATGACCTCACCCAACCTGCATAACGGGTTGGCGAAGTTTGATGATGTCGCCGGACAGTTAAATACCTTGCTGAAAAATCTGAATGGACAGTTGCTCCCGCTAGTGCAGTCGCTGCGCCGGACCCTCGAGGAAACTAAAACGTTCATCGGCCATATCGACAGCAAAATTGAACCCCTGGCTCAAGACATCAAAGCAACCGGAAACAGCTTTGAAAGTGCTTTAAACAGATTTTCTGAAGCCTCACAGGAGACAGCTGAAACCATGGAGAGTTGGAAAGCCCTGGCAGAGAATGACTCGAGGTTACAGCAGCAACTGGTTCTGACTCTTCTGGAAATCGGCAAAGCGGCCCGTTCAGTTCGCTACCTCAGTACGGAATTTGAACGTGACCCACAAGTTCTGCTGCGAGGCAGAAGCGATGGAGAAAACCAATGATCCGTTATCTTTTTCTTGTTTCCCTGCTGTTATTGAATGCCTGCATTCAACTCGGTTCCGACCCCCAACCGTTGCGCCACTACCTGTTGCAGCCGATGACCGAAACAAGGAATTATCTTCCGGAGCAAAAGCTCAATCTCACCTTGGAACCGATGGAATTTCCAAGCTATCTCGATCGCCCGCAACTGGTCACCGTTAATCAGCAGAAGCAGGTTGTTATTGCAAACGTCGACCGCTGGGCAGAACCACTTCAGGAGAATCTGACGCGGATTTTAAAAGAGAATCTGACCCGGCAATTCAGCAACATCGAAGTTGCTACCTTTCCCGGGAAAGCACCCGTTGCGGAGCATCTCCAACTCAAACTGACCATCAATCATTTTGACGGCATTTTAGGAAAAAACAGCCATGTCGACATCCGCTGGGAACTTATCCGTTCGGCAACCACGGAGATCATGACCCAGGGGCATTTTGTCTCACAAAAACCGCTCGACAGCAGCTATCTTGACCTTGTCAGCAAACTGAATTCGGCCATAACTGAGTTCAGTTTGCTGCTGGGGGAAACAATCGCCGGCAAAATGGATCATTAACAGCAAACGCTGATGTCGTTAGCAAAACCGGGACTGTCCCCACCGG
>JAUVEB010000070.1 GCA_030595055.1 Desulfuromonadaceae bacterium | reverse complement strand
TCAGGCGCAGCTCTTTCAACATCATCTTCAAAGGCATGCGTGGCCTCCCTGATGCTGAGGCTTGATCCAGCAACCGGACAGCAATGCATCGTAATCGGCAATGGCATGTTGCCTGGTGACCATTTCAGGCTGGTCCTGTTTTTGTAGATATTGTGCTTGCAGTGCTTTCAAAAAGAATCCGGGGACACAATACCGGTTAACTTGAAATGGAAACTATATTATGTCCACGGATTTCCCCGGATTTATTCAGCGGGATATCCAATGTAGACCACCTAATGCCCGCCATCAAATTGGTTAAAATACTTTGATTTATGTTGGCATTGAGGCATTATTCTAGTATTCAAAACGTTTCCTTTCCGTATCTCATCTATCAATACATGCTTTATCCTTAACCTTGGGGAGATTATCCATGCCAAACCCCGAACAACAATCACACCAACTCTCTTTAGCTCTAAAAGGAGCAAAATGTGGGCTTTGGGATTGGAATCTTCCTGAAGATAAAATCTACTTTGATCCAAATTATTTCCTGATTGCTGGATACGAGCCGAATGAATTCCCGCACCAATTTAAAGAATGGGAGAAGCGGGTTCATCCTGATGATATTGCCTCGGCTCAAAAGGCAATTCAACAATATATGGCAGGAGAATTTGAACACTTCGCTGTTGAATTCAGATTCAAGACCAAAACCGGAGGCTGGTTATGGATTCTGGGAAAGGGTGAGGTTACAGAACGAGATGAAGATGGCAACCCTGTTCGCTTTGTCGGGCTGCATATTGATATCTCTCAGCGCAAACGGGTCGAACAGGCACTACGTGCTCAGATCAATGAATATGCGACCAGTCAGAAAAAGCTAAAAGAAAGCGAGGAACGTTTCAAGGCGCTTCATGCCGCATCATTTGGTGGTGTCATCATCCATGATCAGGGGTTGATACTAGACTGTAATCGGGCACTGTCCGAAATGACCGGCTTTAGCAACGAAGAACTTATTGGCATGGATGGGCTCAAGCTCATTGCTCCAAATTGGCTTGACCTAGTGGCAAAAAATATAAAGGGTGGTTATGAACAGAGTTACGAAGTAGAGGGCGTCCGTAAGGATGGTTCAGTTTATCCTCTGGCGATCAGAGGGAAAAATATTTCTTACAAGGAGCGTGAAGTACGGGTCATTGAATTTCGGGATATCACTGAGCGCAAGCAAGCCGATGAATCTCTACGCTTGAGCCATGAAGTTTTTCATAAACTGACAAGCTCAGCCAAAGACGGCATCATCCAGATAGATTCCGAAGGGAAAGTAGTTTTTTGGAATCAAGGGGCCGCAGGGATTTTTGGTTACGATGCCGATGAAGCGATGGGAGCCAATCTTCATCAGTTGCTGGCTCCAAAGAGCTCCCGGAAAAAACATCAAGAGCACTTTCCTGAGTTTCTAAAAAGTGGCAAAGGAAATGCGGTTGGGAAGACAATTGAACTTGAAGCGATTCGCAAAGATGGGCAAGGAGTCACGATAGAATTATCTCTTTCTGCTTTCCAACTTAATGGCGAAATGCAGGCAATGGCTGTGGTGCGTGATATCTCCGAGCGTAAGCAGGCTGAAGCAAAGCAGCAAGAACTCGAAACCCAACTCCGCCAGAAGCACAAGATGGAAGCTGTTGGGGTGATGGCCGGGGGGATTGCCCATGATTTCAATAATATCCTCGCTATAATTCTGACAAATCTAGAGCTTATGCGCCGTAAAATGGACGATGACAATCCGCTGTTGTCCCGTCTTGAGCAGGCTCAATCCGCATCTTTACGCGCAAGTGATCTTATCAAGCAGATCCTGACCTATAGCCGTCAGGGCAAGCAGGATTTGAAACCGGTTGATCTGGCTTTCGTTGTTGAAGAATCGCTCAAACTCCTTCGTTCCACAATCCCTGCCACCGTTGAAATTTTAACGCAGATAGATGAAGGCGCGAAGGATACGATGATAAGTGCTGACTCCATTCAAATTGAAGAAGTATTGATCAATCTCTGTAATAATGCTGTTTACGCTATGGAAGAAAAGGGTTTATTGACCGTTTCTCTATCCAAAGAACCTCTTGCAACAGATGGCCTGCCTGTAGCTCATGAGTTGCCAGAAAATGACTATATTAAATTGACTGTGGAGGATACCGGCAGCGGCATGTCACCAGAAGTCCTTGAAAAAATCTTCGACCCCTTTTATACAACTAAACCGATCGGATCGGGTACGGGAATGGGGCTGTCAATCAGTCATGGAATTATCGAAAAGCACAATGGATGTCTCATTGTTGACAGCACTCCAAGGCAGGGAAGTGTTTTTTCAATTTACTGGCCTGTCCTAGAATCTATCCCGGACGCAGCAAATGAATTGATAGCCGAGGACCTTCCAACTGGGAACGAACGAATATTGCTTATTGATGATGAAGAATCTCTCGCCCATTCAGTCAGTGATTTTTTAATGGCTCATGGATATTCAGTTACGACGCAGATAAACAGCCGGAAAGCTCTCGATCTGTTTAAAGACAATGCAGAACAGTTTGATTTAGTGATAACCGATCAGACTATGCCGAACTTGACAGGAGTTGAGCTAGCGACTCAACTGTTAAACATCAAACCGGAACTGTCCATTATCCTCTGCACTGGATATAGTTCTAAAATAACTGAAGAAAAAGCCAAAGAAGTGGGAATTAAGGCTTTCTTTATGAAACCCTTGTCCCTTCAGGGTCTGGTTCGAATAACAAGAAAAATTTTGGATGAAGAAGAGAGTTAGGCATCTTAAAATCACCATTCCCAAGACACACAAGGCCTCGGAATTCCGGGCGAATTCCGGGGGGCGAATTCCGGGGACATAATCCCTATTAGCTCGCCTACTGGTACGCCCCAGCTTCTTCTATAACCTTAAAACCAATCGGCTCCTTCTCCGCCACATCCGGCCGCATCAACTGCCGAATAGAATCAAGCACCCCCCGAAACTGATCATCATGTTTCATTTCCAATTGCTCAAGCCGATCCGCCAACTCAGTATGCGAAGCTAGAATTCTGCGCAGCCGCACAACAGGTGCGTATGATCTCAATATTGGCAGCAATTCCGGGGACATCAATTCTACTCTTTCACTTGCTTTGGAGACCCGGCTTTTTTGGGCAGCATTCGCCTTAATGCCTGTTCTGAATGGCTAACAAAAAAGGGGGGAATCGGGTCGTGATTCAAGCAAATAATGCATCATCCTGGAAAATCTTCACACCACTTCATGTTCTAAAAATCTCATGAAATCAATCAGTTGGAAATTATCGGTCAAACACTATTGGCCGGCAAAGGCTCGATGTTCAAGCCCTTTGTTCTTAACTCAGAATTCTTGAGTTATAATATTTTTATCTGCCTCATTAATCAGTGCATTCGTCTCAAGGTGCCCTTATCCCTTGAAGAGGCCAGAAAGCAGATCAGCGAGTATATCGATTATTACAACAACGAGCGCCTGCACAGCGCCATTGGCTACATCGCCCCCAAAGATAAACTGGAGGGCCGAGAGAAAAAGATTTTCAAAGAACGAGACCGCAAACTTGAAACCGCCAGAGAAGAAAGAAAACGGAAACGCCGGGAAGGGAGGGCTCTACCCCCACAGGCTAAAATGGCTAATGAAAAAAACTATTAACCAACTAACTCACAAGGATCTTTTCTCCATTTCCGTCTGAGGCAAAACAAAAATGCATGTCTGGGAAATTGTTCTAATCTTTTTGGTTTTGAGTGGCATTCGGGTGTGGGTACTGCACCGCAGGGCCTCGAAGGCGATGGCTGCGCCGTTGCAGCGGCTTGCCTTGGAGTTTGGTGGTGACTTTACTCCGAGAATGTTTTTTTTGCCGAAACTTACTTTTCGTCACCAAAATAGATCGGTGGAAATCTCGGCGACTTCGACCAGTATCCGAGGGCAAAGAAACGTCGATACCTATGCTCTGTTCAGCGGCCTGGAAGTCACCGATTTCAAATTCAGGCTCCAGCCCGATTCCTTTAGAGCGGATATGGATTTCGGGGATTTAAACGCCGGGCCTCAAACGATGGTGAAAACCGGCAATTCCGCTTTTGACAAAATGTTTATCCTCACCGGGAATGATGCCGAATCGGTTCGCTCGATATTTTCTCCAGAAATCCTGGAAAAGATCCTGCTTTGGGACCAACAAAGTCCTCAACACCCGGTTTCCGACATCCGGCCCTATGATGACAAGCTGGTTTGCCGGGTCAAGGGGATCCTCAGTAGCTATTCCGACTATCGCCGCTTTATCGATATCGCGATCGCCTGTTGTGATCAGGTTGTTGCAGAGCAAGGCAAACGAAAGAGAGGGGGCAGAGGGGAGGGGTGGATTGTCAATCGTTAATTTCTCCGGGTTGTCTCGCGTCAACTATCTTGTCCGGTTTGGTAGGATAGGGATTACAGTGGTTTACTGGACATATTTGACCACCCGAAAAGAGTGAAAATGTATATAGAGACTCATCCATTTAAGGAATTTATCCCAAAAAATACAAAATCATTGATTGTTGGGAGCTTTCCTCCTATTAAATTAACAATTAAAGATATTGATGATGTTGATGGAGAAAATAAAAATTTATATGAAAAGTACTTAAAGGTTAATAAGAAAACTGAGGATGATATCGAATTTTATTATGGAAGTAAGGAAAATCTATTTTGGAAATTAATGAGTGATGTTTTCGGCAAAAACTTAAGCTCAGTGAGTAGTATAAAAAAATTCCTAGAAAATAATTTAATAGGAATGACTGATATAATAGAAAGTTGTAAAAGAAAATCTACCAAAGTAAATCAGGAAGAAAGAAAAATAAATTCATTAGATAATGGTTTAATTGTAAAAGAATATAGAGATGTCATTAAAACAATTAAAGAGAATGATATAAGAAAAATATATTGCACTAGTAAATATGTAAGTAAAAAACTGAAAGAAAGAGATAGTGAGAGAGTCTTAGAAAATAGAGAAATCGTGGTTTTGTTTTCTCCTTCACCGGTGGCGAGCATTTGGATTTCGAAATTAGGTGATTTTATTAAAAAAAAGGAAAATGATCCAGATTATAATACTGGTAAATATAGAATCGAAAAATATAAAGAGGTGTTTGGGATCAAATCTTGTTGAAACTAGGTAGCATTAGGGGTTCCCGTCCCTCAACTCACGATACCAAAGACACATAAGGCCCCAGTCTGGTTCTCCCAATTGGGGCTTTCCTGAAAGTTGTACCGGAATGCAGTCCTGCTTCACCTGAGGATGGGTAGAATACTCAGGGCGGCATTCGGCAGAATTGAGATGCGGGAGAGGAAAAGCGGGACTTCTCAAAAGTGAAAATCAAAACCGTCAGGGTTGCAGACAACTTATTCGTTCTTTTCGGTGCCCGGGACAGCGTAGCTGATTGAAACAGGCTGTGCAGGATTCGGGAACTGCTGTGGACTGTGAGGCATTGCCGCCCGCAAGTTGCTTGCTTTTAGCGGTAAAACGGGTTAATTTCCCCTCCTTACTTTTCAAGGATCGATTGATAAACCTGAAGTCAATAGTGACCCCAACAAAACAGGATTACCCATGCGTTACACTCAGTATCTTTTGCCGACCCTGAAAGAGACCCCGGCCGACGCCGAAGTGATCAGCCATCAGCTGATGATGCGCGCCGGGATGATCCGCAAGGTTGCTGCCGGCATCTACAGTTATATGCCCTTCGGGTTGCGCTCGATCCGTAAGATGGAACAGATCATCCGTGAGGAAATGGATCGTGCCGGTGCCATCGAGTGCCTGATGCCGATGGCTAATCCGGCGGAACTGTGGCAGGAGTCGGGACGCTGGGAGAAATACGGCAAGGAACTGCTCCGTTTCAAGGATCGTAAAGAGACCGATTTCTGTATGGGACCGACTCACGAAGAGGTGATTACCGATATTGTCCGTAATACGGTTAAGTCGTACAAGCAGCTGCCGCTCAATCTTTACCAGATCCAGACCAAGTTTCGCGATGAAATTCGCCCCCGTTTCGGTTTGATGCGCGGCCGTGAATTCATCATGAAGGATGCTTACTCCTTCGATCTGGATGATGAGGGGGCCGATGCCGCCTACAGCAAGATGTACCAGGCTTATCGCAATATCTTCCAGCGTTGCGGGCTGAACTTCCGGGCCGTCGAAGCGGATACTGGAGCCATTGGGGGGAGTTTTTCACACGAATTCATGGTGCTGGCCGCGTCGGGAGAAGATGCCATTGTTTCCTGCGATACCTGTGAATATGCTGCGAACGTTGAAAAGGCCGAGTTGCTCTATCGTGAGAGCAAAACTCCGCCGGCAACAGCAGAATTGCAGAAGGTTGACACCCCGGGACAAAAAACTATTGAAGATGTTGCCGCCTTTCTCAAGGTGGAGCCTCGGCAGCTGGTGAAAACCTTGATCATTCAGACCTCGGAAGATGAGGTGCTGGCGGTACTGCTGCGCGGGGATCGGGAACTGAATGAGATCAAGTTGACCAACCTGCTCAATGTCGATTGGGTCCTGATGGCCGAGGACGATGTCGTTAAGCAGACGACCGGCGCACCGACCGGTTTTGCCGGGCCGATCGGACTGAAGGTTCGGGTGATCGCCGACAGCGAGGTGCAGGAGATGGCTGATTTTGTCGTCGGCGGCAACGCCGTTGACGTGCATTATCTCGGCGCTAACCTGGATCGCGATTTTGCGGTCGGCCGGTTTGCTGATATCCGTCAGGCGGTGGGCGGCGATTCATGCCCGCGTTGCGCCGACGGCAAGTTCGAGAGTTGGCGCGGCATCGAGGTCGGGCATGTGTTCAAGCTCGGAACCAAGTATTCCGAAGCGATGAACGCTACGGTTCTCGATGACCAGGGCAAGGCTCGTCCTCTGGTGATGGGCTGTTACGGCATCGGTGTCGGTCGGACCGTGGCTGCGGCGATCGAACAGAACCACGACGAATACGGCATGGCTTTGCCGATGCCGCTGGCTCCGTTCCAGGTTCTGGTGTCGATGGTCAATCCTAAAGATGACGCTATCCGGGAAGCTTCGGAGCAACTCTACCGGCAACTGCTCGATCTGGGGGTTGAGGTGTTGCTTGACGATCGTGATGAGCGTCCCGGCATCAAATTTAAAGACGCTGATTTGATCGGTATCCCGCTACGGGTTACCGTCGGTTCCCGAAACCTGAAAGAGGGGAGGGTTGAGCTGAAGGTGCGGGCCGGTGGCGAGATGTTGTTGCTTTCAGTGGCAGAAGCAGCTCAGGTAGTTCGGCAGATGGTCGATGATGCCTTGTTGTTCATTGTCAAGTAACTGTCCGCGGTAAGCCGAAACGATAAGTTGATGAGTGAATTTAAAATCAATTCCGATGGTTTGCTGAAGTTGCCATTGGCGATCCGTCAACAGCTCGGTTCGGATGATCTGGAAGTCCTTTCCCGTTCATCCGAACATCTCCTGCTCGGGAGGACGGGCAAGGAATCATCAGTTTTGCTCAGCGGGATTCTCGGGGAGATATCTGTTCCCGATTTGCTCTCCTTTTTCAACATGTTTCGTAAAAGCGGCATCCTTAATTTTGAACTGGCTGCCGGCAGCAAGGCACTCTATTTTCGACAGGGTGAAATCGTTTTTGCCACCAGTACCTTTGCGAGTGAAGATCTGGGGGAGATTCTCTTTGCGATCGGCAAGATCGAACGGGAAATGTTACAGGATATTCGCCAGATGGTGACCGGCAGGGCGGCGCTGGGAAAACTGCTGGTTGAGCAGGCGGCTGTTTCCCCGAAGGATCTTTGGCTTGCGGCCCGCAACCAGGTTGAAGGTATCGTTTACAATCTTTTTACTGCTCATGCCGGCGGATTTTATTTTCAGGCGAAAGCCTTCGATGAAGAACAGATCTTGCGTCTCTCGACCAGTACCCAGAATATTATTCTGGAAGGCTTGCGGCGATTGGACGAAAAAGCTCTTTACATGCGGCGTATTATTTCCCTTGACTACTATCCGGTCACGACTGGTAAGGATCTTCCCGGTCTTGAGCAGAAAGAGTCGCGCCTGCTGAGTTTGGCGGAAGCTGGGCAGCAGACGGCTTATGAGCTGTTCCGTAAGGCCGGGCTGCGTGAATTTGACGGTATGCGGATACTGCATTTGCTGCTGGAGAAACGCCTGTTACAGATGGAAGATGGACCGGCTGTTGAGATAGCGGGGGAGCTGGGTCAGATCATGGCGATTTACAACAGCCTGCTCAAGATTCTTTTCCGCCGGATGAGCCAGGTTACCCGAGATTTTTCCGAGGAAGTTACCAGCTTTTTAAAAGAGCAGCCACAGCCCTATTCTTTTGTCCTGCGTGATGTCGCATTGCAGGAGGATGGCACCCTTGACGGTCATCGGGTGGTGGCCAACCTGGACGGTTTGGAAGAGGGGGATAAGAAAAAATTGCTTGCTGATTCGCTTTGCGAACTGGTTTATCTGGAAACCATGGCGGTGCGCCGTGAGCTGCCCGCCGAAGAGGCCCGGCCGCTGATCGCCCGCGTTCAGGAAATTACTGCCCGGGTACGGGCTCTGGTCGGGAGGACCGAATGAAGGACGCAGCGAAACAACGCCTGATTTTTGCCTTGGATGTCGATGACTTTGCCGCCGCCGAAAAATGGGTGACGCAACTGCATGAGAGTGTCGGTTTGTTTAAGATCGGCAAACAACTGTTCACCAAATGCGGTCCAGCCGTTGTGCAGATGGTTCAGGAACGCGGTGGGCAGGTTTTTCTTGATCTGAAATATCACGATATTCCCAATACCGTGGCCAAGGCGGCGGTCGAGGCCTGCAAACTGGGGGTAAGGATGTTCAACGTCCATGCCCTGGGCGGCTTGGAGATGATGCAGAAGACCGTTGCAGAGGTTGATGCTTACTGTGCCTCTGCCGGGATTGAGCGACCGATCATGTTGGCGGTCACCATCCTGACCTCGTCCACCGAAGAAACCCTGCGGGGTATCGGCATCGACCGACCGGTGACCGAAATGGTCCCGCGGTTGGCCAAACTGGCCAAGGATGCCGGTTTTGACGGCGTGGTGGCCTCGCCGAAAGAGGTCGGTTTGATCCGTGCCGTCTGTGGTGAGAATTTCCAGATTATCACCCCTGGGGTGCGGCCCGCCTTTGCTTCACTGGATGACCAGAAGCGGGTGACGACTCCCGCCGATGCCATCTCTGCCGGGGCGACGGCGCTGGTTATCGGTCGACCGATTTCCGCCGCAGAAAATCCCCTTGCGGCGGCCGGGAAGATTCTCGAGGAGATTGCCGCGGCGCTGGAGGGCTGATGGCAGACTACCTGTCCGGGATCAACCCGGTTCGTGAAGCTCTCAATGATGAAGGTCGCAAGCCGCTTGAACTGTTACTGGTCAGCGGTGAGCGCTCGGCCCGTCTGGAGGATTTGCTCTGTCTGGCGAAACGCTTATCGTTGAAAGCCGTTTTTCGGGAGCGGCGCGAACTTGACCGTTTGCTCGGGCATTCCCACCACCAGGGTGTTTTGCTGCGTCTTGAACCTTTTAAATATGCCGATTTCGATCAGTTGCTGACGGTCTGGCGAGACAGTGGCCGTTCGGCCTTTTTTCTGCTGCTTGATGGGATTACTGACCCGCACAATTTCGGGGCGATGCTGCGCAGTGCCGAAGTCGCCGGTTGCCATGGGGTCATTGTCGCCAAAGATCGTTCCTGTTCGGTGACTCCGGTGGTTGAGAAAACCGCCGCCGGAGCCCTCGCCTACTTGCCGCTCTGTCAGGTGACCAACCTCTCACGGGTTATTGAAGAGCTGAGAAAAGCCGGTATCTGGTGCTACGGTCTGGCCGGTGACGCCGCCGCGCAAAATCTCTACTCAGCTGATTTGACCGGCAATCTGGCCCTGGTGGTCGGTCGTGAAGGCAAGGGCCTGCGGGAGAATATCCGCAAGCATTGTGACGATTTATTGGCAATCCCGATGCGCGGACGAGTAAATTCTCTGAATGCCTCGGTTGCTGCGGCTGTGGCGCTTTTTGAGGTGGTTCGGCAGGGGGGCAATGATTCCTCGATTGGGGGAGATGGCTTTCGCGTTAAACCGAGTGCCTGATTCTTGCCGGCAATTTCCCCCTTATCGCTTGACAAACCCCTGTTGATGCACTATAAGACGTCGCTGTTGCACGGGGTGGTAGAAGCGCCGAATGACGGTGATTTTTTTCTTGCAATCGGGTTTTTTCTGAGGTATAAGTCCCGTCTTGTGCTGGCGTAGCTCAACTGGTAGAGCAGCTGACTTGTAATCAGCAGGTTGCGGGTTCAATTCCTGTCGCCAGCTCCAGTTGAAACCAACGGATCGTAAGGTTCGTGACAATAATCAATATTAAGTAGAGAAAATCCCCTGGAGGGGTTCCCGAGTGGCCAAAGGGATCAGACTGTAAATCTGACGTCGAAGACTTCGGAGGTTCGAATCCTCCCCCCTCCACCATTTAAAAAACATGCCGGATGAAGCTCGGCTGCTGTGCGCCAGGAGACAAAAAGTCGTCGGGACTGGGGCAGGGTCGCGTAGACTCCTTATCCGCACGTGAATGCATAGTAGAGTTTGGGCGGGAGTAGCTCAGTTGGCTAGAGCATCAGCCTTCCAAGCTGAGGGTCGCGGGTTCGAATCCCGTTTCCCGCTCCATTTATCTACTCCGCAGAAAAAAGTACGGTTCGGCCCACATAGCTCAGTCGGTAGAGCGCATCCTTGGTAAGGATGAGGTCACCAGTTCAATTCTGGTTGTGGGCTCCAGTCTTTTCTGCGGAGGTTTTTGTGTTTATGCTTTTTTCTACTTCTGGCTGATGTTTCAAAGACAACAAAGGGAGGACCATTAT
>JAUVEB010000255.1 GCA_030595055.1 Desulfuromonadaceae bacterium | reverse complement strand
CCGCTTCATTGCTCCCACAACCCTTCCCGTTTAACCCATTCGAAAAACTTGTTTTTCGTTGGGGCCTTTCGCCTTTCGTTGCAACAGCGACGCAAGACTGTTCAAAACATCCGCAATCCCCAACGGGACTGAGAATTCCCGAGACAGAAATAAAAAGAGTTTCTTTCGCTTCGTTTTCTTTGCGGTTCAAAGAAAATGACGACGGCTGTCGGTCCGGGAACCGACGGTCTCGATTGAAAAAGATATGAGAATCAATAACAGTCGTTGCCGGTCGTTGGTTTTTGATAATATGCCGAATAGGTTACCTAATATTTTGCAAAGATTTCAGTCAAATATCCAATGAGAAAGAGATATGTCCCGGATACAAGGCGCAACGCAGATTTTAGCCGCAGACGCAGCGATAACTACGTCGAGGACAAAAAGCAAGTTGCAACACAGTAGATGGGGTATAGCTATTTCTCGCTCCCCCCCTTGACCCACCATTCATGATCATCATCAAACCACCATTTCGACGAGTCCGTTTCCCAGATCGTCTCCGCCAGTTGCTTCGCCACCTCGGTCTGCAAGCGCTGCAGTGAAAACGGGTACCACTCATCGGCGTAACGATTGCCGAGATCCTTGTACTCTTTCAGCGACAGCACCATCTCCAGTTGATCGGCATCATGTGCCAGTTTCGCTTCGTGGGTTTCCTTGGCCATGAACTCCAGAAGGGTGCTGCGATAGTCATCTCCGAAGGGCAATTGCCGGGCCAGGTCCTCGACCGCTTTCTCCTCGTCCGGCTTGACGTATTTCTTGTTGACGTAATTCAGATCGCCGATCCGGGCCTCAGGGATATCGTGAAACAGGCAGAGCTGCAACACCCGGCCGACATCCGCCCGGCCATCGAGCTGTGCCAGGGTATAACCGATCATCGCCGTACGAAAACTATGCTCGGCCACCGATTCTGCCCCGGATCCGAGAAACTGAAAACCGGTCCGCGGCGTGCGCTTGAGCATGCCGACCTCAAATAGAAAGTTAGCTATATTTTTCATTCTGATTCTCCTATAACATCCGCAGGCTGATCAAAAAGAGCATTCTTGATTATCCACTTTACTCAAGTTGGGCTCTGATTGGTCGATTGAAAAACGAAAACAGAAGCCTTTTCAACCCTACCCAAGCCAGACCAACACCACTCCGGCCAGAATCAGCCCCGATGAGGCCAGCCGAATCCGTCCACAGGATTCACCGAGAAACAACAGTCCGATCAAGACGCCGATCAACAGGCTGACCTGCCGGACCGGCACCGCATAACTGACCGGCGATAATTGCAGTCCGAAGCGGAACGAAAGAAAGGAGGCGAGCATCACCGGCCCCGACCAGAGCACCAACTTGCGACTCTGCCGCCACTCCTCCAAAATCCTCCCTCGATAGCGGGGACGCAGCAGGTTCAGGCTCATAAAGCCGAGCATGAAAAAGACCAGCACGTAGGTAAAATGATAGGCGGAATAGTTATCCACCCCGGTCTTGTCGATAATCGCACCGATCGAGTAGACAAAACCGGCCAGCAGGGCGGCTTGCACTGAACGGTTGCCGAGCTGCGAAAAGGGGCGCAGAATTTCATCCGCAGACAACCTGCGCAACTGGATACAATAGGCCCCCGCAATGATCAGCAGGATTCCCGCCACGCCCACCGGGGACAGACTCTCACCCAGCAGCAACACCCCCCAGAGCGGTACGTATAACACGGCCGTCTGCGCCAGGGGGTAGGTGATCGACAGATCCCCTTCACGGTAAGCGACCCCGGTGAACCAGTGATAAAGAACAAAACAGGCCGCCGCCGAGGCTGCCAGCGACAAAGAACGAAAGGAAAGTTCAGGAAAACCGTTCCCTGAACCGAGCATGAAAAGACTCATCAGGCTCCAGGAACAGACAAACATCCACCAGATAAAGATGGTCTTATCGCGGCTCTGCTTCACCAGCAGGTTCCAGAGCGCATGCATCAGCGCGGAGAAAACGATCAGCAATAAAGCAAAGCTATCCATAGCGGGCATCATAGCGGATGGCAAACGGGAAAGAAAGTCGCTTTGACAGTTGCGCCAAGCACGCTATTCTAAAGAAGTAGATTCCGACTTCCGACCTTAAAAGCAAAAAGGACTTCCCATGGATGGATACCGTATCGAACAAGACTCTTTAGGCGAGATGCAGATTCCGGAAGATGCCCTCTACGGTGCGCAGACGGCCCGTGCTGTCGACAATTTTCCGATCTCCGGCATCCCCCTGCCGCAACCGATGATCCGTGCTCTCGGCCGGATCAAAAAGCACGCGGCGCAGACCAATCGGGAACTCGGACTATTGTCCGCCGAGGCGGCTGACGCCATCATACGCGCCGCAACCGAAGTGGTCGAGGGGCAGCTTGACGCGCATTTTCCGGTCGATATTTTCCAGACCGGCTCCGGGACCAGCAGCAACATGAACGCCAACGAGGTGATCGCCAACCGCGCCGCCCGCCTGCTCGGCCAGCCGATCGGCAGCAAGGCGATCCATCCCAACGATCAGGTCAACCTCGGCCAGTCGAGCAACGATGTCTTCCCCAGCGCCATCCATCTTGCCTGTGCCGAACAATTACATAAACAGCTGCTCCCGGCCCTGGAGCAACTACTGCAAGGCTTGGCGGAAAAGACCGAAGAGTTCAAAGACATCCTGAAAATCGGCCGCACCCACCTGCAGGATGCCACCCCGATCAAGCTGGGGCAGGTTTTTTCCGGCTATGCCCGGCAGGTGGAA
>JAUVEB010000264.1 GCA_030595055.1 Desulfuromonadaceae bacterium | reverse complement strand
CTGGCTGCGGGAGCAGGGGTTCAGCAACTACCGGGTTCGCTATCACGGACAACTTGCCCGCATCGAGCTTGTCCCGGAGGAATTCCCCAGAGTTCTGGAACAAGCCTTGCGACGACAGCTCATCGCTGAATGCCGGGCAGCCGGGTTTACCTACGTGACCATCGATCTACAGGGCTACCGAACCGGCAGCACAAACGAACTTCTGGACATTACGGAGTAACCACAAACCGCACTTGTGGCGGTTACCAGGGAGGAGAGATGCCGAAAAGTAGTGCTTTATTTGCTGTTTGCTTTGTTGCCGGCCTGCTCGGTGCCCTGGTCAGCAGCCTGGCCCTCTGGGCTTGCGGCGAATGGGGTATCAGCACCCTGATCGGGGTGAAGATTGCTCCACAACTTAAAGAATCCTGGCTCTATCCACGGTTAATCTTTGGTGGACTTTGGGGGCTCGGTTATTTCTTCACCGTCGGAATCCCCCGTTACCGGCGACATTGGGCCCGCAAGGGTCTCTGGTTCAGCCTGATCCCGTCAGCAGTCGCACTTTTTTACCTTTATCCATACGTTGAACACAAAGGCTTGGGCGGCTTCGACCTGGGTATGTTGACGCCGCTTCTGGTGGTTGTCATCAACCTGATCTGGGGAATGTTTACCGGATTTTTTACCCGCCTGTTTTGGGGACGTTAACCGTTTTGCTGCGCCACCTGCTTCTATTTTCCCTTTTGCTGCTGTTCCCGGCACCGGCCGAGGCCGCAGAACAGTGTGGAAAAGTCAGCTGGATTTACGATGGCGATACCTTGATGGTTGAAGATATCGGCAAGGTACGGCTACTCGGCATCGACACCCCGGAGACAGAGGACTCTTCGCGTGACCGCTACTATCTGAAAGCCTTCGGAATCCCGCCGAAACAGCTGCGACAGATCGCCCGGCAAGCCAAACAGTTCAACATCAGGCAGGTGAAAGGCAAGAGAGTCTGCCTTGAGTTCGACCGGCAGACGGAAGATAAGTACGGCCGCATACTTGCATATCTTCAGCTTCCCGATGGCCGATCACTCAATCGACTCTTGCTCGAAAAAGGGCTGGCCGGCGTTTTCCGACGCTATCCTTTCCGCAACAAAGAGGATTTTCTCAGCGCAGAAAAAAACGCTCGCGCAGCACAACTGGGGCTCTGGCAGCAATAAAGCCCTTGTCACAACCTGTCAGTTTCCGGTAATCCGGCAATATCAATCTCAGGAGTGCCCATGGAGAGCTTCAGTCATTTTCAACAGATCTTCGATCAAACCTTTGCCGGGATCAGTCTCTTCCGTATGATCGGCGTGCTGGGGATCCTTTTTCTGGCACTATTACTGAAAAAGATCCTTGCCCACCTGTTCACCAAAACAATCTTCAAGGCTGCCCAAAAAACCTCCAGCAAGATGGATGACATCCTGCTGAGAAACCTTAACAAGCCGGCGGAGTTCCTGGTTTTGGTCCTCGGCTGTTACCTCTCGGTCGAAATCCTGCAATTACCGACAGAGCCGACAGATGTCGACAAACTCGCCCGGAACGCCTTACAGGTACTTTTGACATTCAACATGGCCTGGTTCTGTTACAACTCGGTGTCTCTACTGGAACATTGGCTGGGACACTGGGCCAAACGCACCGAATCGACCCTCGACGATCACCTGGTTCCTTTCATTCGCAAAACCCTGCGGGTGTTTATCGTCTTTCTGGCCATCCTGATGCTGGTGCAAAACCTCGGCTATTCGATCTCCGGGTTGCTCGCCTCACTGGGAATCGGCGGGCTGGCGGTCGCCCTGGCGGCCAAAGACAGCCTGTCGAATATTTTCGGCTCGATTATGATTCTGCTCGATCGCCCCTTTACCATCGGTGACTGGATCAAGGCGGATGACTTGGAGGGCACGGTCGAGGAGATCGGCTTCCGCTCAACCCGGATCCGCACCTTTGCCAAAACCCTGATCACTGTTCCCAACAGCACCCTGATGAACATGTCGATCGACAATTTCAGCCGCATGCCGAAACGGCGCATCAAACTGACCATCGGTATCACCTACGACACCAATCCGCAGCAGATGCGTCAGGCGGTCGCTGCGCTCAAACAGATGCTGCGCGAACACCCGGCAATCGACCAGGATTTTTTTCTGGTCAACTTTACCAACTTCGGAGCCTCCTCTCTCGACATCATGGTCTACTGCTTTACCACCAGTACCATCTGGGGAGAATACCTTAATGCCCGGGAAGATGTTTGCCTGAAAATCATGGAAACGCTGGGACAACTCGGGCTGGATATCGCCTTTCCCAGCCAGACGGTTTATCTGCCCGATCTTGAAAAAAAACAAATGGACCCTGACCTGGAAACGGTTCGTTAACTCATTGTTTCACAGGTCTGACAGTTTGAAACACTCAGGGGAGAGAATATGGCAGCCCATGTCCGGTTCGCGGATCCACGCACCGGAAACCGGGATCCGGTTATCCTTTTCGCTCCGGTAAATCAACAACGAAAGCAAGTGTCGGC
>JAUVEB010000040.1 GCA_030595055.1 Desulfuromonadaceae bacterium | reverse complement strand
GTATAAAATGTCCCCCCAAGGGTATCGGTATAGGTAGACGCAGCACCATCACGGTTCGACTGATTCCTCGAAACTCCCAGGTTAGTGGAAAACAGATCATTGCGTAAATCGAAGGAAATCGACGCATTGAGCGAGTCGGATGAGGCTCCTGCCGAGGGTTGATGCTCGTTATAGCGTACCGCACCGTTCACACCGATAAACTGGCTCACTTCCTTATTATAATTGAGCGTGTAGCTGTGGTTGAAAGTCGACAAGGCCTCAACGTCTCCCCCAGTTTCGCGATAAGACCAGTTGCCGGTCAAGCCAAAAGGATCCCCCGCCCAAACCACTCCGGACAACACCAGCAAAAGCAGAAAGCTGCCCATCACTGCAGGTAGCAGGCGGCATTTCCCTTTTATTTGCAACAACACAGGCTTCATCGGCTTCATAACGTTTTAGTTTCGGGGCTGCGTCTTCCAACAGGTAGCAGAACAGGTCAATTCACAAGATCATGCGGCCCGACATGACAGTCGTTACAATCCGGGAAATTCACGCGGATTGCCCGGAAATGCGACTCTCCATGACAGGTGATACAGCCCGGTATCTGTTTGTGCTGGGACTTGTGACAATAAACACAGAGAAGGTCGTGATGTCGGGTCCGGTTCTCCTCCAGTATTTTCCCGACCTGCGGATGACAAACCGTGCAGGCTGCTGACTCAATGGTGTTATTATACGCAACCTTCAACGGCATGTGCGGCCGGTGACAGTCACGACAATTATCATAAACCTGGGTTTCCAGATGCGCTTCATGACATTCCAGGCAGGAGACAAAGGTTCCGTGTTGCAAATGACACTCCTTGCAATCAAGGACCGAATGATTGCTCGGGTAATCGAACAACTCATCATCCTGCACTCGATGACACCCTGAGCAGGCTGCCCGGACGCGGGTTGCCTGGCTGAACTCAATATTGCGCGGGCTGTGCGGGGGGTGGCAGCCCAGACAATCAGGAGAAGAAAAATGGGCATTGGCGGAAGCTTCGTGGCACATGGCACAATCGGGGATGGCCTGAGTTCCCTTGGGGGGATGTTCAAGGTGACAATCGACACAGCTCACGGCATCACGATGCCCCCCCCCCGAAGCGGCGATTTCATCAATCTGCAACTTATGACATTTCTGACAATCGCTCGGCGCTAACTGTTGGCCATCCTGAGCCAAGACGACTGATCCGAAGATCAGCAACAACAGACTCACAAGAACGAGCGTGCAGAGATTACAACCATGAGGGTTCATAGCCAAAGTTCCTTATATCCCGGCAACAAAGCAGATTCAATCACTCCGGACCCAAGGGCACCTGCAAGCTGGTGGCCTCGCCTCGGGTTTTCAAAATGGTCGGAGACTGTTCCGCATGGCGGAATTTTTCTGCGGCGGCATGCGCCTGCAAAGGGTCAACATAAGGACCGATCAAAACCTGATACCAGATCCCCCGTTTCCCCATATCCAGCTCCGCAATATGCACCTGATCGCCCTGCCCCGCCAGACGGTTTGCCAAAGTTATCGCTTCAGCCTCTTGCCTGCTGATCAAAACCAGAACCAGGAAATCACCGACAGCGTCATCAGGCAGGGTCACATCAATCTTATTGATGGCAATGGTTTCCGTTTCGGTCACAGGCACAACCCCGCCGGCTCTTTCACCTGCCGCGTCAGCCACCAGTTCTTCACGTTCAAGCGGCCTTGCCGGAACAGGCGCAGTGGTAAATTCGAAAACCTGCACCCGATGGTTAAAGGTATCAGCGACCAACAATCGCCCCCGCCCGTCGACCAAAACATCATTGGGATAATAAAACCAGCCACGCCCCTGGCCCATGCCGCCAATTTCAAAGAGATATTCTCCCGTCATGGCATACGCACTAACAGCATGTCGCTGATAATCAACGATATAAACCTGCTGCCTGAAATCGTCCAAAGCGATACCACGCGGCCGCGAGAGTTTCCCGGCATCTCCTCCTTTTTCTCCAAACTTGTAAAGAAACCGCTCATCCCGGTCGTAGACGAAAATACGCCCCATCGCTTCGCTGACAAAGTAAAGATTCCCTTCCCGATCGACATCCAGGGCCAGAATCGGGGCTTTTTCTCTCACCCCGAGAACTTCATCACGCGGCTCGATCGTCCGCAAATAATGACCTTCCGGATCGAGGACAACAACCCCGATTCTATTGGAACCCACCAGGTAAAAATGGCCATTTTTACCCACAACAAGGTCGAGAGGAGAAAATTTTTTGAGTTCGGGAAAATAGATTTTTTTCTGCGGCAGAAAAGCACTATCGTAGACTGCGATATGAGGATTTGCGTCTTCACGACTGGCACCGACACATACATAGAGCATCCCATCTTTTAGATAGCTGCCACTGAGACTCTTGAGCCCGCGCCCGGAACCGATCGACAGGTAAGGAAAATAATCCGAGGTCAGTACCACCAGCTTATTCTTTAAGGGGCTGGCGATGTAAATCTCATCTGCTGTCGGATCGTAAGCTAAAGCAGCAGGAAAACGGATCGGAAAGCCGGCCTCGTCATGATCAATGACCTTAACGACACGAATCGGCTGAATTGTCGCCACAGCAGCAACGGCAACGGATGGGAACAGCATCAGGAACAGCAACATCAGCCCCCCCCAATACTTCCAGAGACCGGGGCGAGAGGTTCCTTCCTGATAAATATTTTCCGGCAATCGGCAGTTCATCCCACCCAACACCTACGTGGCAATCTAAATTCTCAGCGCTCTCTAAAAGCAGTTTTTCTGCCATTGAGGAGCAAGGAAACGATCGACATTGAAAACGTCCTGAAGCCGTTGCAACCTTATCGGCGGCCCCCATAAGAGCAAAAATTGCCGAGGTAAACAAACTGTGCTGCAGCAACTATAAAAAAACACCCTATTATCGCACCAAGTTAGCTGTATTTTTTAGTTTTTCTTAAGAATAGACAGATAAATATGCTCTTACAATAACATCGCAATAGTGCAATTTAGCTGTGAAGATCGATTGCCAATGCAAGCTCGTCGCAATCAGGAAACTTAACGCATTTCAAACAGGCTCCCCAAATCTTTTGCGGCAACTCAGACTTCTCGATATCGTAGAATCCAAGATGTTTGAAAAATTCCGGCTGATAGGTCAAGGCGAAGACCCGCTTAATGCCGAGCCCCCTCGCCTCTTCGAGGCAGCACTCAACAATCTTGTGGCCGATCCCCTTGCCCTGCTGTCCCGAAGCCACCGCCAAAGAGCGAACTTCTGCCAGGTCCTCCCAGCAGATTTCCAGGATACCGATACCAAGTACCTCACCATTCTCTTCGTAAATATAGAAATCGCGGATGATTTCATAAATTTCGGACAGTGAACGGCCCAAAAGTTGTCCGTTGTCGGCATAATATAAAAGTAACTGATGAATCGCACGTGCATCGCTGATTTTAGCATGACGGATCATGATCGCTCCTGCTTTATAAAAATTGATGGCGTCGCAAAAAGCCTTAAAAAAGTTAAATGGCGCCCCGCTTGCGGGAGCCGGCAATCAATTCTCGGGCGTGCTCAAGGGTTTTTGTCCCGACCTGTGCCCCACCCAGCATACGGGCCATTTCGGCAACCCGGTCATGCCCGTTGAGAAGCTCAAGCCGGGTTGAAGTCCGCCCGGAAATTTCGCTTTTGGTAACCTGATAATGCCGATCGGCAAAAGCAGCGACCTGCGGCAGATGGGTCACGCAGAGAACCTGTAAATGTTTGCCTAACCGACAGATTTTCTCACCCACAGCGGTCGCAGCTTCCCCACCGATACCGGCATCAACCTCATCAAAAATCAGGGTTCGCACACCATCCCCCTCGGGAGCACTGCGTTTTAAAGCCAGCATAATCCGCGACAACTCCCCTCCGGAAGCAATTCTGACCAAGGGCTGCGCTGCTTCACCGGGGTTGGCCGCAAGAAAGAATTCTCCCTTTTCCAGTCCGTCGGGGCCGGGCTCGGTAAGGGGAGACAGGCGCATTTCAAAACGTGCTTTCGACATGGTCAGATCGGCAAGTTCCTTTTCCACCTCAACGGCAAGCGCTGCCGCAGCCTTTTTGCGCAGCAGACTCAACGCTTCTCCCACCCGAAAAACCGTCGATCGGGCCTTATCCAACTGTTGCTGCAACTCTTCCCGGCGCCCGGCAACATTGCTCAAATCCGCCAATTCTGTTTCGATGGCGGATTGGTACTCAAGCAGCGCGGCAACGGTCGGGGCATACTTCCTTTTCAGGTTGGCCAGCAGTGCCAGACGCTCTTCAACCACCTGTTGCCGCTCCGGCTCAAATTCAAGCTTGTCCGCATAGGCCCTCAGTTCATTGGCGACATCCTCAAGGCTGTAAAGACTGCTCCGCAAACTCTCACCCAAGGATGTCAGCTGAGGATCAATATCCGCGAGATTTTCAAGTTGCGCGGCAACTTCGCTTACTTTCTCACAAACGGTCTGTTGTCCACCATAAAGAACCTCATACCCACCGGAAGTTGCCGCCGTCAATTTTTCAGCATGCACCAACAAAGTACGTTCCTGTTCGAGTTCAACATCTTCTCCAGCCACCAACCCGGCAGCAGATAGCTCTTGACGTTGAAAATCGAGCATATCCAGCCGCTGCTGTCGTTCCCGCTCAGCCATATCCAGTTCAGTCAAACGCTGCTGCAATTGTCGGCAGTTGAGAAACGTCTGGCGATATTGTTCCAGGTAATCACTAAGGTCAGCAAAATTGTCAAGCAACTCAAGGTGGGTTTCGCTGCGCTGCAGATTCTGATGCTCATGCTGCCCGTAGATATTCACCAACTGGCTGGTTAATTCGCGTAACTGGGCCAACGGCACCAAGGAACCATTGACGAAAACACGGTTTTTACCGGAACGGAAGATGACCCTCCGGACCAGCAATTCCTCCCCTGCCTCCAGCCCACATTCAAGCAACTGACCAAGGACAGCAGAGTCCTTCTGTAGATCAAAAACCGCTTCAACCGACGCCTCCTCTGCGCCCGTACGGATAACCTCACCCCGAGCCCGGCCACCCAGAAGCAGGTTAACTGCATCGATGACAATCGACTTGCCGGCACCGGTTTCCCCGGTCAGAGCATTGAACCCCTGACCAAAAGTGACATGGAGGTTTTCGATAATGGCAAAATTTTTGATGATGAGATCGGTGATCATATGAATCGACACTTGGAATTAAAACTGTTGATCCTAACGCTCTCCCCAGCTCAACTTGGTGCGCAGGATTTCAAAATAATCTTTACTCGGGCTGGTAATCAGCCGGGTTCTGGCCGCAGAACGACGGACTTCAACCACATCACCAGGCAGCAATTTACGCCCCACCTGTCCATCCGCAGTAAAAAAGACCACGTCATCCTCAAACCTGATCTTGATCTCGATAAACGATTTACTCCAGACCACAATCGGTCGGTTGGTCAACATGTGCGGGCAGATCGGAGCAATAACCAGGCTATTGATCTCGGGATAGATAATCGGCCCCCCCGCCGCCAGATTATAACCTGTTGAGCCCGTCGGTGTTGCGACAATCAAGCCGTCGGCCTTGTAGGTACTCAGATGCCGCCCATCGACATAGGTTTCCATGTCGATAATCCGCGCCAAAGCCCCCTTGTTGATGACCACATCGTTGAGAACCGTGTATTCCCCGATGACCTTCCCGTTACGCCGAATCGCCGCATCAAGCATCATCCGATTCGTTATCTCGTAATCATCGGCGATCAGCCGATCAAGCATTTCGGGCAATTCCGCCAAGGTCACTTCGGTCAAAAAACCCAAGCGTCCGAGATTGATACCGAGAATCGGCACCTTATGGTGACCGACCTGCCGCGCCACCGAAATCAGCGTTCCATCACCGCCCAGCACAATGATCAGATCGACCAGTTCCGGGATTTCTTCCGCAGAATAACCGTTGGTCTGCCCGATCTGCTCCGCCAGCGAATCTTCCAGCAATACCTCGATGTTGTCACGCTTGAAGCGGTCACGAATATTCAGTGCAATCTGTTCAGCTTCCGGATGGTTTTTCTTTGCATAAACCCCGATTTTTTTCAGCACTTTGTCCCCCTTAAAATGAGCTTTCAACAGCGACTGTCACCGATATCCAAGGGCCGAAAAAAGCACCTCATGAAGCTCCAGAGAGATACCATAACAAAGAGGACAAGTCTATCGGATTCAAAGGCTTAGACTGTTGTTATTGATAACTGCAGCATGCTACATTGTGCGTCTTTAAACGAACAGGAATCGGTATGGATCTCTTTGCACAGGCCGCCCCGAATCATTCCAACACGCCATTGGCTGAACGGATGCGTCCACGCAACCTCGACGAGGTTGTCGGGCAACAGCAGCTGCTCGGCGAAGGGAGACTGCTGCGCCGCCTGATCGAATCGGATCAGCTCTCTTCGGTCATCTTCTGGGGACCACCTGGAACCGGAAAGACTACCCTCGGACAGGTGATCGCCAACAGCAGCAAGAGCCGTTTCGTCTATTTCTCGGCGGTTCTCGGCAGCATCAAGGATGTCCGCGAAATTGTCGCTGAAGCCAAGCAACAGCGTGCCTATCACGGCCGTAAAACCCTGCTCTTCGTCGACGAAATCCATCGCTTCAACAAGGCCCAGCAGGACGCTTTTCTGCCGTCGGTGGAAAAGGGGGAAGTCACCCTGATCGGGGCCACCACCGAAAACCCCAGCTTCGAAGTCAACTCAGCCCTGCTTTCGCGCTCGCGGGTCTTCGTCCTTGAACCGCTCGGTGCAGAGGAGTTAAAAATCCTTTTGCAGCGGGCCTTGACCGATGACCGAGGGCTCGGCCCCAAGCAACTCACTGCCGAGAACAACGCGCTCGATTTTCTGGCCGAGCAGGCGGACGGTGATGCCCGGATTGCCCTGGGAGCGTTGGAGGTTGCAGCTGCTGCGGCCAAAGAACAGCAGATCAGTCTGGACATTGTCCAGGAGGCCTTGCAGAAGAAAGCGCTGCTCTACGACAAGGGGGCCGAAGAACATTACAACGTCATCTCTGCCTTCATCAAAAGCCTGCGCGGTAGCGATGCTGATGCCGCCCTCTACTGGCTGGCACGGATGCTGGAGGCGGGCGAAGATCCGCTCTTTATCGTCAGGCGGATGGTGATTTTTGCTTCCGAAGATGTCGGCAATGCCGATCCGCGCGCCCTGCAGGTCGCCCTCGCGGTGCAGCAGGCTGTTCACTTTGTCGGCTTGCCGGAAGCACGCATCAACCTGGCCCAGGGGGTCACCTACCTGGCCACCGCGCCAAAAAGCAACGCCAGCTATGTCGGCATCAATGAAGCCCAGGCTGAAGTACGTAAATCGGGAGCACTGCCGGTGCCCAAGCACATCCGTAATGCCCCGACCCAGCTGATGAAGGAACAGGGTTACGGCAAGGGCTACAAATACGCCCATGATTTTGCGGGAGGCAGCGCTGACCAGCAGCACCTACCTGACCGGCTGGCTGGTAAAAAATTCTACCGTCCCACGGAACGGGGCTATGAAAAGATAATCGTCGAACGGATGCGTTACCTCGAAGAGATGAAGAAATCGGCAAAGGATGAGGGTTAATGAGGATACTGGCCACGGCCATTCTGTTGACCATCTCTCTGAGCAGTACCGCCTGTGCCGACGACTGGGGACCTTGGGAAACTCCGCAAAAAAGCACAGAGAGGCAGGAAAGCAGCTCAATATCTCCGCTCAAATTTGCCGTGCGGGCCTTTCAGAAATATATTTCACCGGTCGATGGCACACGCTGTCCCATGTATCCGACCTGTTCGAGCTATGCCCTGCAGGCACTGCATAAGCACGGACCGCTGCTCGGGGTGTTCCAAACCGTCGACCGCCTTTACCGCGAAGGCGATCCGCACGAACAGCAACAGCCGATCAACAAGTGGGGCTATGTGCGCTTTTACGATCCGCTGGATAACAACGATTTCTGGCTACAACAAAACCGGTAACAACAAAAAGTGTATTCGGAACCCACGGTTAAGGACTTGTCTTTATGCTGAGCGACCAGTTCGAAATCGCAATTATTTCTATTCATAACTGGTATCATATAAACCATCAACGTAATGCATCCTGCTGGTTATTTGGTTCGGAATCATCTGCCCCCCCCCGATGAAGCGAACACCCCACTAAAACATAAACCGCCGCATGCTGACATTCATCAACAGTCCCACCCCGATCATCGTCGTAACCATGCTGGTGCCGCCGTAGGAAAAAAGCGGCAAGGGCACTCCCACCACCGGCAACAAACCGATGACCATGCCGAGATTGACGACAATATGCCAGAAGATCATTGCCGTGACACCGATAGCAAGAAACATCCCGAATCGGTCAGCGGCGTGCCGAGCGATGTAAAGCCCCCAGATGATCAGAAAAAAGTAGCAGAACAGCAACAGGCCGCAACCGACAAATCCCCACTCTTCAGCAAAAACTGAAAAAGCAAAGTCGGTATGTCGTTCCGGCAAAAAGGAGAGCTGCGCCTGGGTACCCTGAAGAAACCCTTTCCCCAGAAAACCGCCGCTGCCGACAGCGATTTTCGATTGAATGATATGGTAGCCGCGACCGAGCGGATCGGCTTCCGGATTAAGAAATGTCAGAATTCGGTCCCGTTGGTAATCATGCAATCCAAACCAGCCTGCGACTGCGGCAAGCCCCCCCAATACTCCAAGGCCGAACAGTGTCGCGCGTTGCAAACCGGCAAACAGCAACATTGAGCCGGCAATAAAGATCAGCATCAGCGCCGTTCCCAGGTCAGGCTGTTTGAGAATGAGAACCACCGGCAGCAATAACCAGAGAGCCGGCTGCCAGAGCTCTCCCAAACGGAACCCCTGAAGATGCGCGGTGCGACCGAAAATTCTCGCCAACAGCAAAATCATGGCGATCTTAATCACTTCACTCGGCTGCAGATTAAAAAAACCGAGATCGATCCAACGGGTTGCTCCCATGGAAGCTTTCCCGAACAGAAGGACAAACAGCAGCATGCCGAGGGTGATGACATAACCATGAACCGCGAAGTGCTCAAGATGCCGATAGTCAAAACAACAAAGCAACAAAACCAGAGTCAGACCGCCACCAAGCCAGATCAACTGTTTCATGTAAAAAGGAGTTGACAGGTCTTGCCAGTTGGCGGTCGCGCTGTACAGATTGACGATCCCGATACCGACCAACAGACATACGGTCAACAGCAGAATCCAGTCAAAGTTGATAACCAGACGACGATCAAACATCACTCATCCTCCATCTCCCGATCGCGCACTCTGCAGGGTAATATAACGCTCGATAATCGTTTTGGCAATCGGACCGGCAGCACTGCCGCCATGTTGACCATGTTCAACCACGACCGCCACGGCAATCTTCGGCTTATCCGCCGGGGCATAGGCGACAAACAAAGCATGCGGCCGGAAACGATAGGGAACATCGCCCCCCTCGTCCAGTTCTTCCTCCTCGTCCGACTTGCGCCGGACAACCTGTGAAGTCCCGGTTTTTCCGGCGATCACGACATCTTCCAAACGAGCAATCTGCCCCGTTCCACGGGGTTCATTGACAACCGCCACCAATCCTTGCTTAATCGCCTTCCAAGCAGCGTCAGAATAGCTGATTTCACGGACAATTTCCGTTTCTGGACGCAAAAGCAGATTCCCCTGCCAATCTTCAATCCTCTCAATCAGCCGCGGCTTGAGCACCTTACCGCCATTCGCCAAAGCTGCCGTCATGACTGCCAGCTGGATAGGTGTCGTCAGCACAAAACCCTGTCCGATGGCGGTAATAACCGTTTCACCCGCGTACCAGGGTTGCTTGAACCGGGCCCGCTTCCATTTCTGAGAAGGGATGACACCCGCTTTCTCACCCGGCAATGGATATCCGACCGGGGCTCCCAAGCCGAATTCTTTGGCGGCAGCTGAAAGCTTATCGATCCCCAGTTCAAGCCCGACTTGGTAGAACCAGACATCACAGCTCTCACGCAGGGCTTTTTTCAAATTGGTCGGACCATGCCCGGCCTTTTTCCAACAACGGAAGCGGGAGCCGCCAAGTTTAAAGTCCCCTTGACAATCGATCTCCCTTTTCGTCCCGACGATCCCTTCGCGCAGCGCCGCCAGAGCAACGATCATTTTAAACGTCGAGGCGGGTGAATACTGACCGGCAATCACTTTATTCTGTAAAGGATGCCGCTGATCATTCAGCAACTCACGCCACTCATCACTGGCAATACCCCGAGCAAACAGGGCCGGATCGAAGGTCGGCCGGCTGAGCATCGCCAGAATGTCCCCATTCTCAACATCCAGGGCAATCGCCGCCCCCGACTGTTCTCCAAATGCCTCATCGGCCGCCCGTTGCAATTCACGGTCAAGGGTCAGATAGAGCTTGTTGCCCGGCCGGGCAGATTCCATCTGCAACTGGCGCAGCAACTTCCCTTTGACATCGACCTCGACCAAACGTCGCCCCTTTTCACCCTGCAGAAAAGGTTCAAAGGTTTTTTCCAAAGCAACCTTGCCGACTAAATCACCCGCCCGGGACTGATGGTACGCTTCACTGGCCAACTCTTCTTCACTGATTTCACCTAAATAACCAATCAGGTGGGCCACCGAACCTTTCTCCAGATAATCACGAACCGGACGCACCTCGGTCAGCACCCCTGGCAGGTCAACACCCTGTTCCTGGATCCGTTCCAACACTTCCCGACTGACATCGGTCGCCAGCGGAACCGGTCGATAGATCGGAAAATGCCGCCCCTTTTGCCAGCGCTGTTCAAGAACGTCACGATCGACTTCCAATAATTCCGCCAGCCGGGTTAACAACTTCGTTCGATCTGCAACATCCTGACGCAAAACGGATATGCGGAAAGAGGGGCGGTTATCTACCAGCAGCACCTCGTTGCGGTCATAAATAGGCCCCCGGGGCGCTTCCAACGACAATACCCGGGTGCGGTTACGGATCGAACGTTCCAGATATTCCTCGTGATTGACTATCTGCAAAAACCAGAGACGCAAGATGAGCAGTAGAAAAATGATCGCAACGACTACGGAAAAAAGCAGGAAACGTCGCTGCACCTCCGGCAGCTCTGTCCATTTTGCATCAAGACCCATGACGTTTGCTCTGATACATCAGCCCGGCCAGCCCACTCCGGAAACCGAACAGCGGCCTGATCCGCAAAATAAAGAACAATCCGATGGCCGCAGCAACAAGGTTGACAAATACATGCAAGGGAAAGGAGGGCAGGAGGATATGGACAACCGAACCGACATCAGCAAAAATTGTCAGGCAGAATGCCAGCAATAGATCTTGCACCAACGTTCCACCGGCAATCAACAGGAGCAACAAGGGCGGGCTCTCGACATTCAAGTGCTCAGAAAGCAAACGAACTTGCAGTAATACGGCCAAATAAACAAAAATATAAAGTCCCAGACTGGTGCCGCTGAAACTGTCCTGAATTCCGCCCAAGAGCAAGACAAGCAGGACGGCCCGCAGCATATGTTCACTCAACCCCAGATAAATCACCAGCACCAGCAACAGGTCGGGACGCAACCCCGGCGGGAAAAACAAGGGTAAAAAACTGGTCTGCGCCAGAGCGGCCAGTAGACCGATTGCCAAGTAAAAGACAAATCCCCTCACCGGTCTTCCCCGACAATCACCAGCACCTCTTCCAAGTGAGTGAAATCAGCGGCCGGGAGGACTCTGACCTGTTGAAACAGACCAAACTGGTCACGCTCTGCCGCAACGACATGCCCCAGGGTTAACCCTTTCGGGAAAACTCCCCCCATACCAGAGGACACCAGAAGATCTCCTTTCTGAATATCGGCATCACGCGAAGCATAATCCAGAGACAGTTCAGCCCCCCTGCCACGAACAACACCCCGCGTCCGGGTTCGCTGTACCAAAGCTGCCACCGCCGAAGAAGCATCGGTGACCAGCAGGACCCGCGAACTGTACGGGGCGCTTTTAATGATTCTGCCGACCACCCCTTCGGCAGCAACGACCGGCAAACCCGCTCGCAAACCCGCCCGAGTGCCTTTATCGATGGTCACCGTCCGCGCCCAGTTGCCGGCATCCTCACCGATCACCTGGGCCGGCAAAGCCGGCCGGTCGAGCACATCAACAAAAGCCAGCAGTTCCCGCAAACGCCCATTTTGCAGACGTACTTCAGCAACCTGTTGCAACTGCGAGCGAAGCCGGCGATTCTCTTTTTCCAGTTGGATATTGCGTTGTTTGGTTTCAACCAGCCAGAGGTAATGTTGCCAGACAGCATTCACCGCATCAACGGCATGATCGAAACTCGTCTGGAAAGGGGCAGCCAAGGTGAGTACGGCACGCTCAAAAAAGGTCGTCGCCGATTTTTGTCGAAGGTTGTAAGAGTATAGCAGCAGGATAGAGAGCAGCAGAACAACTGCCAATAGAAAATAGCGATAGCGGCTTAACAGTTCACGCATGCCCTACCTCGACAGCATCCGATCAGAAGCTACGGAATATCCGATTTAAACAAAAACAGGGGGGATCAGCGACCCTCCCTGTTTTCGCAAAGCCACCGCAGAAATACTGCGTAAGAAAAATCAGGAGGACACCGCAACCTGCCGAAGCAGGTCGAGTTGGTCGAGAATGGCACCGGAACCGAGAACGACACAAGAGAGCGGATCTTCAGCGGCCACCACCGGCAGGCCGGTTTCTTCGCGCAACAGAACATCAAGGTTTTTGAGGTAGGCACCCCCGCCGGCCAGAACGATCCCCTTGTCGACAATGTCCGCAGCCAGCTCCGGAGGCGTTCTTTCCAGGCAAATCCGCACCGCCTCAATAATGGTCTTGACCGGCTCTGACATGGCCTCGCGGATCTCGTCGGAGTTGATCTCCATGGTCTTGGGTATCCCGCTGACCAGATCACGCCCTTTGACATCCATGTACTGCGTCTCGTCATCAACAACATAGACATTGCCGATCCCGATCTTGACAGCCTCCGCCGTACGCTCACCGATCAATAAATTGTATTTGCGTTTCATATACTGAACGATCGCTTCGTCCATCTTGTCGCCGCCGATCCTGACACTCTGCGCGTAAACAATTCCCGCCAGGGAGATTACAGCGACTTCAGTGGTGCCACCGCCGATATCAACAATCATATTTCCGGAAGCCTCAGTAATCGGCAACCCGGCACCGATCGCAGCAGCCATCGGCTCTTCGATCAGGTAGACTTCGCGAGCCCCCGCCGACTCTGCAGACTCCCGCACGGCACGTTTTTCGACCTGAGTAATGCCGGACGGAACACAGATAACGATGCGCGGCCGCACCAGATTTTTCCGATTATGCACCTTGCGGATAAAGTAGCGAAGCATCTCTTCAGTGTAATCAAAGTCGGCAATGACACCATCTTTCATCGGACGGATAGCAACGATACTCCCCGGAGTGCGACCCAGCATCTCTTTGGCATCCTTGCCGACAGCCAGCACCTTGCGCTGCCCACCGGCGCCGGTCTTCACCGCCACCACCGAAGGCTCACTGACAACAATCCCCTTCCCCTTCATATAGACAAGCGTATTCGCCGTCCCCAAATCGATCGCCAGATCGTTGGAAAACAGCCCCCAAATAGCGTCAAATATATTAAACATCTTCTATCCTGTGCAGGCCGTAAACGGCGCAAAAATATGCTTTCTCAGAACATCCGCAAAACTGATCAACCCTAGCAAACAGGCCATCAATAAGCAAGCGCTTAAACGGGAAAAAATGATTGCATTTCGGCAGATTGCCGGTCTAACATGCGAGGCTGTTTCCTTTATTCTAAACCAATAAAATCAAGGAGTTTTCCTGCAATGCTTGACTTAGTCAGATCCAAGCAAAAATCTTTTTTGGTCAAAATCACCTTCGGCCTGATCATTCTGAGCTTTGTTATCGGCTACACCATGCTGACCGCTCCCAACGATTCCGGCGTCAACCAACGGGGAGATGTCGCCGCAACAGTTAATGGTGACGAAATCAGCTACAGTTCTTTTCAATCCAGCTACAATAATCTCTATAATCTTTACCAAAGTATCTACCAAGGGAAATTCAATGATGAGGTGGAAAAACAACTGAACCTGCCGAAACAGGCGTTACAGCAATTAATTCATGAACAGTTGCTGGTTCAAGAAGCAGACCGCCTCAATCTCGATGTCAGCAAACAGGAGCTTGTCAGGGCGATTGCTCAATATGATGCCTTTCAGGAAAATGGTACTTTCAACCGTGATCGCTACCTGCAGGTTCTCAATTATCAGCGGATGTCCCCGGAGCAGTTTGAAGCGGCTCAGTATCGTCAGATGCTGAGCCAAAAGGTGCGCGAGCAATTGCAACAGAACGTTGTCGTCAGCGACACCGAACTGCAAGAGGCATTTCACAAGGAAAACGATAAAGTCAATCTCAACTACACATGGTTAACTCCGACGCTGGTTGAAACCAAGGTCATAGTGAGTAACGAGGGCCTGGCGACATTTTTTGCTCTGGACAAGGAACCGTTCCGTTTTCCGGAAAAGGTTTCTCTGCGCTATTTGCAGTTCGACCCGGCCAGGTATGAAAAAGACATTGCCAATTTCACCGATAACGAACTGCAACGCTACTATCGTCGACACCTCGATCTGTTTGAAATTACAGAGCAGATTAAAGCTGCCCATATCCTGTTGAGAATTGACCGGGACGCCGATGAAAAAACCGTCCAGAAACGACGTGAGCTGGCAGCAGAGCTGCTGAAGCAGCTCAGAGAAGGGGGCAATTTTGCCCAACTGGCAAAAGCTTATTCTGATGACCGGGGGACAGCCGACAACGGTGGCGATCTCGGCTATTTCGGCCGCGGTACGATGGTCAGCAGTTTTGAAGATACTGCTTTCAAACTGAAGCCGGGACAATTAAGCGGTATCGTCCAAACCCCCTTCGGCTTCCATATCATCAAAGTCACAGAAAAAATCGATGCCGGAGTCAAACCGCTGGTCGATGCTATCGAAGAGGTCAAAGCGGGACTACGGGTTGAAAAGGCTCGGCAACTTGCCTATGAAAAAGCGATGGACGCCTATAATATCAACCGCAAGACCGGCGACTTGGATAGTGCTGCGAAAAGCAACGATTTAGGTATAAAAGAGACCGGATTTTTCGGTCATACCGATGCTATCGACGGCATCGGTAAAGTTCCGGCGATCTCCCGGGCAGCGTTCAGCCTGAAGAATGGCGAATTGGCCCGACCCGTACAGACAACCCAGGGCATTTTCCTGTTCACCCTGAAAGAGCGTCAAGCAAGTCAGCTTCCGGAACTCGAAGAAGTCAAAGCACTGGTTGAGCTGGCCTACCGAACCGAGCAGGCTCAAACGCTGGCCAAAGAGCTCGCTGACAAATTACTGGCCAAAGCCCGGGAGTTGAAAAGCCTGCGCAAAGCGGCGGCAGAACTAAAACTGATGAGCGAAGAATCAGGCGAGTTCAGCCGAAGTTTCGGTGCCTTTATTCCCCGTATCGGCTCATCTGCAGAACTGGCTGAAACGGCTTTCAAACTGACCGTCGAAGAACCGATCGCACCACTGGTCTACATGATCGACAACAAATACCTGGTGGCCAGTTTAAAATCAGCGAAGGAGGCTGATTTCGCCGGTCTCGATACCGCAGAGCGGACACAATTTCAGGAACAATTGCTGTTGACCAAAAAAGATGAGGCGATTAACAGCAAACTGGACGCATTACTGAAGCAGGCCCAGATCGAAGTTATGATTCCTGAATTAATCAAAGCATTTGCTTTTGGGAGCGAACAACAATGACACCGATTATCATCCAGACCAACTGCCCCGAGCTGAAACTGGTCAACCGCGGCAAAGTCAGGGACATCTATGACCTTGGAGAACATCTTCTGATCGTCACCAGCGACCGGATTTCCGCCTTTGACGTCATTATGGATGAGGGCATCCCGCAAAAGGGCTACGTATTGACCCAGATCTCCAAATTCTGGTTCGATCAGATGACCGATCTGATCCCCCACCACCTGGTGTCCACCGAGGTTGATGATTTTCCGGCAATCACCCATCAATATCGCGATCAGCTCGAAGGACGCAGTATGCTGGCAAAAAAGGCCAAACCACTGCCGGTCGAATGCATCGTTCGCGGCTACCTTTCCGGCAGCGGCTGGAAAGAATATCAGCAGCGCGGTTCGCTCTGCGGCATCCAGCTGCCGGCCGGATTGGTCCAAAGCGACAAGTTGACGGAGACCCTGTTCACCCCGTCAACCAAGGCCGAGCTGGGAGAACATGATGAAAACATCAGCTTTGATCAAGCTGCCGAACTTTGCGGGCGGGAGATTGCCCAACAGGTCAGTGACATCAGCATTGCCATCTACGAACGGGCGCGTGAACTGGCCGACCGCAAAGGGATTATCATCGCCGACACCAAGTTTGAATTCGGGCTGATAGATGATCAACTGATCTGGATCGACGAGGCACTCACCCCGGATTCTTCCCGTTTCTGGCCGAAAGACCTCTATCGACCGGGAGGAGCCCAGCCCAGTTTCGACAAGCAGTT
>JAUVEB010000240.1 GCA_030595055.1 Desulfuromonadaceae bacterium | reverse complement strand
TGTTCTGGCAGCAGGCGTGCCGATGGTAAAATCACTGTTGCGCAGTTCCCGTGGACGACTGTGGTTTGATCGTTTGCTGCTGCGAGTTCCTTTTTTCGGCGGTTTGCAGACGGATTATGCCCTGTCCGGCTTTAACCGGACTTTGGGAACAACATTGGCCAGCGGTACGCCTTTGGTTCCGGCGATGCAGATGTCGCGTGGAACCCTCAACAATCTGAGTTTGGAAAAAGAAATGGTGTTGGCCGTTCGTCGGGTCGAAGAGGGCTCCTCGCTGTCCGATTCTTTGGCGCGAACCGGTTTTTTTCCGCCGTTGGCCTTACGCATGGTCGGCGTTGGAGAAACCTCCGGGTCTTTAACCGACATGCTGAGTGATATTGCCGATTATTATGAAGCTGAAGTTGAACGGCGCCTGACCCGGTTGACCACAATGATTGAACCGATTCTGATGATGATCATGGGTTTGATGATCGCATTTATTATCGTCGCCATGTATGTTCCGATATTCCAGCTTGCCGGAACTGTCGGATAAACTTGAGGGTGAAGAATGACCTATCAGCGTAAACAGATCGGACGTATTCTTGCCGACATGGGTGCAATTGCCCCGGCGGAAATCGATCTGGTTCTGGAAAAACAGCAGAACAGCGGTAAAAAATTCGGGGCGGTCGGTGTTGAAGCCGGAATGTTTTCAGAAGTTGAACTGGCCCAGGCCCTGGCATCCCAGTTCCAGTATGATTATATCGATCTGCGCGAAGAAATTCTCGATGCTGAACTGGTTGCAACTCTGCCGAGCGACATTTCGATCAAACATAATCTCATCCCCCTGAAACGGCAGGGCAATACCCTCGTTGTGGCGATCGATGATCCGACCAAGGTGGCTGCTCTTGATCAACTGGAACTCCAGCTCGGCTTATCCTTAGAACTGAAGATTGCCGCAAAAGGTCAGATCGAGCGTTTGATCGAGCGTGGTGCCGGATCCCAGCGGGTTTTGCGTGAGGCCTCAGAAGACTTCAAACTGCAATTGGTCAAAGAGACGGACAAGGGGGATGAGGTTCTTTCAATCGACAAATTGACGGCTGATACCAGCCCGATTATCCGCTTGATCGACTCCACCCTGTTTGATGCTTTGAAAAAACGTGCCAGCGATATCCATATCGAAGCGACCGGTGAGGGGGTGGTGATCAAGTATCGTGTTGATGGCGTCCTCTATCAGGCGACAGAGACGATTGACAGCCGTTTCCAGAGTCCGATCATTTCCCGGATCAAGGTCATGAGTGAGTTGGATATCTCCGAACGGCGGATTCCGCAGGATGGCCGCTTTAAGGTTCGGCTGGGTGATAAGTCGATCGATTTCCGGGTTTCGATCATGCCGACCATCTTTGGCGAAGATGCGGTGATCCGGATTCTGGATAAAGAATCCATTGCCGCCGATATGCAGGGATTGACGTTCGAGGCGCTCGGTTTTGCTGAACGGGAAATGCAGCGCATGCGCCGCCGGATTCGTGAGCCTTACGGAATGATCCTGGTGACCGGCCCGACGGGAAGCGGCAAAACCACAACCCTGTATGCAGCTTTGTCTGAAATCAATTCAGCAGAGGAAAAGATCGTCACCATAGAAGATCCGGTTGAATATCAGGTCAAAGGGGTTGTCCAGGTTCCGGTCAATGAGAAGAAAGGGTTGACCTTCGCCCGTGGTCTGCGCTCAATATTACGCCATGATCCGGATAAGATTATGGTCGGTGAGATTCGCGATCCGGAAACTGCACAAATTGCTGTTCAATCAGCATTGACCGGTCACCTGGTTTTCACCACCGTCCATGCCAACAATGTTTTTGATGTGCTGGGACGCTTTCTGCATATGGGGATCGATCCTTACAATTTTGTCTCCTGCCTCAATTGTGTTCTGGCCCAACGTCTGATACGGGTGCTTTGTAAACACTGTAAAGCACCGGTCAGCTACGATTCTGAATTTCCGGCATCTTATGGATTAACGGATGAGCAGTGTGCCGCTGCCGACTTCTATGATGCTCCCGGTTGCAAAGAGTGTAACGGCCTCGGCTATTCCGGACGTAGCGCGATTGTTGAACTGCTGGAAATGAACGATGAAATGCGGGAAATGATTGCCGCGAAGTGCCCCGTGTCAGAATTAAAAAAGAAAGCCCATGAAAACGGCACAGTCTTTTTAAGACAGGCCGCTCTGGAAAAAGTTCTTCACGGGGAAACAACCTTCCGCGAGATTGATCGCGTCACCTTTGCGGAAGGATAGGACGATGCCGGGAAGAACCTATCTGGGATTGGAAATTCGTCAGCAAGGGCTCCGGGCTGTTGCCGTTCAGCGTCGCGGCAAAAATATTATTCTGCTCGGAGGACAGGCTCTCGCGCTGTCTGAAACTGTGTTGCAGCCGGCTTTCAGGGAGCCGAATATTTCCCAACCGGATCTTTTTGTCGATGCGGTGAAAGAGCTGATGGCCCCGCTCGCAAAACGGGATAAGCGGATCGCTGTCGCCCTTCCCGATCGTTCCGGACAGTTGTTTTTGCTGGATATTGAAACTCCATTTAAAAATCGGGCAGAAGGGATCGAAATTGTCCGCTGGCGCCTGAAGGATCTGCTGCCTGATAAGTCAACAAGTCAGATGGCGCTGGACTTTCAGGTTTTGGAAGAGAAAGAATCGGGGCAGAAAAGAATTCTCGCCGCCGTGATCACACAGGATGTCTTGTCGCAGTATGAGGATCTGCTCGAACAGGCGGGATATGCCGCTTCTGTTGTCGATTTTCATTCTCTGGCGCTCTATAATGCCTACCGCACGAAAATTGATCTGGGGCGAGATTTTATTATGATCGGGGCCGATGGTTGCCAGTTCAGCATCCTGATTTTTGTCAATCGTATTCTGAGTTTTTGCCGAGTGAGACAGATCAGCCGGGATCCCCGGCAGGTTTTTCAGGAAATCAATCGGTCGCTGGTGAATTATCGTAATGAACAACCCGCTTTCAGTCGCCAG
>JAUVEB010000210.1 GCA_030595055.1 Desulfuromonadaceae bacterium | reverse complement strand
TAAGTAGAGGTTTTTTGTTTTCGGTGACCCGGGAGGGAACACATGGAAAAAATTGCATTCAAGTTTGTTCTGTTGGTGATCTTAATCACCCTTGCAGGTTGTGCCGTCAATCCGGTCACCGGTCGGAGCGAATTGGCATTGATGAATATCTCGTCGGCCCAGGAAGTTCAGATGGGCAAAAAATCCTTCGGTCCGGCGATGCAAAGTATGGGTGGGATCTATGTTGATGAGGCGCTGAATGCCTATGTTGACCGGGTGGGGAAACGGGTCGCCCGTTACAGCCATCGGCCTGAACTCAAATACACCTTCAAGGTTGTCAACGATTCAGCTCCGAATGCCTTTGCTCTGCCGGGCGGTTTTATCGCGATTTCTCGCGGGCTGCTGGTGAACCTTGAAAACGAGGCTCAGTTGGCGGCAGTGCTGGGCCATGAAATCGGTCATGTCACTGCTCGGCACAGTGTTCAGGGAATACAGCGCAACACGGTATTGTCTGCAACCGTCGGTCTTTTAGGTGCTGTTGCGGGAGAAGGGTACGGAGAACTGACCACGCGAGTTGGTGGGGTAGCTGCTAATCTGATCGATAAACGTTACAGCCGGGAGCAGGAGAGTGAAGCGGATCAATTGGGCATCGATTATATGACGCAGGCCGGTTACGCGCCGCAGGGAGCGATCGAGTTGCAGGAAATTTTTTACCGGAAAATTGAAGGGGGGCAGAACCAGGATTGGCTCAGCGGCCTGTTTCGCAGTCATCCCTTTTCTAAAGAACGGCTTGAAGCCAACCGGAATTACGTCAGGTCAAGGTACGCCGGCGGTCGATCCGGCTACGGTTTGGATCGCAAAAGTTATCAGCAGGCGATTGCGCCTTTGCTGAAAACGCAAGAGGCTTATGCACTTTTCGATCAGGCCCGCAAGCAAGAAGCTGCCGGGACGGTCGATGCGGCGATTGCAACTTACCATAAAGCGATGCAGAAAGCTCCTGAGCAGGGGTTGTTGCTGTCGGGCTTGGGGATGGCCTATCTGCGCAACGAAGACCTGATCCCGGCGCGACGTTATCTGCTGAAAGCGGTTGCGGCAGATGGGAGCTACTATCAGTCGCGAATGGGACTGGGATACACCTACCTGATGAATGAAAAGCCGAAAATGGCTGCCGACCACTTACGCGTTTCTCTCGATCTGGCTGCCACGATCGAGGCTGCCTATCTGTTCGGTGAAGCGGAAGAAGCTCAGGGCCATTTTGTCAAGGCACGTGAACTTTATCAGGCGGTGTCTGCCGCAGATAAAAACGGCAAGCTGGGCAGGGCTGCCGCGGAGAAGTTAAAAAGGCTTGGACAATGAGTGGCCGCGAATGGCAATGGCCCTTGGAAAAAGGTGAAAATCTTCTCTGGCAGGGGCGACCGGCTCCCCGCTGTTTTACCTTTAAAAACTGGAAATTGGCGGGCATCGGGATCGTTCTATTTCTGGCCGGCAGCTTCTGGTTGATGCTGTCGATACAACTGGTTCGGTCGGACAATCACTCCTGGTGGCTGGTTATGATACCGTTGCCTGTGGTCGTTTTGTCCTTATGTCTCGGTCCCGGACAACTGTTCTGGGCACGCCGGCGGTGGGAGCAGATCTATTACGCGTTATCTGACCAGAGGTTGTTTGTCAGGATCGGCTCACGCAAAGAGAACTTGTCAGCCTATCACTTAACGGCGATCCGGAATTGGCAGCAGCAGCGGTTCGGGCCACAACTGGCCAGTGTCCGAATTCATTTTGCCGCGCAGAAACCGGTGGTGCTGGATTGTCTGGAGCAGCCGCAGATTTTATTGAATCATCTTGACAGCATTGTACGGCAGCAAGAATCCGCCGGGGAATCTGTTTGACTTGTCCGGAATCCTGTCGATATGATGCGCCGAATTTTTCATCAACATGAGAACGGGTTATAGCGGAGTATGAAAAAAACTTTTTACCTGGAAACATTCGGTTGCCAGATGAATGTGGTCGATTCTGAACAGATTGTTGATCTATTGCGTGGGATTGGATACTCCCAGGTCGATTCAGCCGAGAAAGCCGCTCTGGTATTGTTAAATACCTGTTCGGTTCGCGAGAAAGCCGAACGGAAGGTTTACGGTCATCTCGGTCGTTTCAAACCGATCAAGGATCAGCGGCCCGATCTGATGATCGGCGTCGGCGGCTGTGTTGCTCAGCAAGAAGGGGAGAGGATGCTGAAAAAAATCCCTTACCTTGATCTGGTGTTCGGGACGCACAATATTCATCGTCTGCCGGAGTTGGTTCAACAGGCTGAGGAAAAACGACAGCGTGGCAGCCTGACGGAATTTCTTGATCGGGAGACGCGCCTCAACCTGTTTCCGCAGCGCAGTGTGCGTGATGCGGTGACCCGTTTTGTTACGGTGATGCAGGGGTGCGATAATTTTTGTTCCTACTGCATCGTCCCTTATGTCCGTGGTCGTGAAGTCAGCCGTTCCAGCGCGGAGATTATCAGCGAAATTGAGGGATTGGTTGCGCAAGGGGTGCGCGAGATTACCTTGCTGGGACAGAATGTCAACTCCTACGGTATCAAAGAAGAGGGGGAGATTTCCTTCGCGCAGTTGCTGCATCAGGTCAATGCCGTCGAGGGATTGGAGCGGCTGCGCTTTGCGACTTCCCACCCCAAGGATATGACCGACGAACTGATCGATTGTTTCGGTCAACTGGATAAGCTTTGCAAACATATTCATCTGCCGGTGCAGAGCGGCTCCGATGCGATCCTCAAAACGATGAATCGCGGCTACACGGCAGCCGATTATTTGCGTAAGGTCGAACGGCTGAAGAGCGTCTGCCCCGAAATCCGTTTGACCACCGATATTATCGTCGGTTTTCCGCAGGAGAGCGAGGCGGATTTTCAGGCGACCCTCGACGTTGTTGCAGAGGTCGGTTATGCCGATGCCTTCACTTTCCTTTATTCGCCGCGTAGCGGAACGGCTGCTGCCGAAATGACCGATAATCAGTCTATGGTATTACGACAGCAACGTTTTGAACGGCTGCTTGAATTACAGAACAGCAACAGTGAAAAGGTTTGGCAGGCTGACCTTGGGAAGACCCTCGACGTTTTGGTTGAAGGGGAGAGTAAGCAGGGTGCAGGTCAGTTGTTCGGTCGCACCACTTGGAACCGGATTGTCAATTTTCCCGGCGAGAAAAATTTGCTCGGCCAGATTGTTCCGGTAAAAATAGTGAAAGTTTTTCGCAATTCTAACCTGGGTGAATTGACCACTGACGCCTGCGGGCAGGAGAGGGACGCATCATGATCGATCTGCATACCCATACTTTTTTCAGCGATGGTGGACTTGGGCCGGCCGAGTTGGTTCGGCGCGCCTCTGTCGCCGGTTATCGGGCCATGGCGATTACCGATCATGCCGATCAGAGTAACATCGCATGGTTGCTTTCCAAACTTGTCGGGGTTGTCGATGAGATCGGCGCAGCGAACAATATGCAGGTATTGGCCGGCGTCGAACTGACCCATGTTGCGCCACCGCAAATTGCTGCGGCAGTAAAGCTGGCACGTGAAAAGGGCGCAGAG
>JAUVEB010000158.1 GCA_030595055.1 Desulfuromonadaceae bacterium | reverse complement strand
CATGGAAAGGGTGTCTGTCGCCAGGATGGCGATAGTCAAGCCCCAGGGATGGCCATGTATTCATTCAATCGGCGGCCCTTGGAATGGGCAGCGCCGGCACATCAGCATCCGTTCTGAATAGTTACTGATTTTGTTTTAAGTCAAAAGCAGCGACCGCGATTGTTCCCGCGGCAGCGGTTTTACGATCAATGTAAAAGCTCTTGTCGCATCGGAAAAGAGGACTTCCACTTCAGCTTCGTCCTTGCCTTTTCCGTATGAGGCAAGGATAGCCGCTGCTGTTGCCAAGTCCTGAGTTTCCGGGTTGCCGCAAAAAATGCCGAGAGGTCCACTGAAGTCGGTGCAGCGCAATTTCAGTTGTCCGTGTCGGACGAACGTATGCAGTCGATCATTGTCACTCTGGTGGCGGCCGAGCACCAGTTTGGCGGTTGCGGAAAGGCGGAACTGGCGGCCATGTTTAAGCAGTTCAATGTCATCAACCGTGGCATTCGGGGTATGTTTCAACAGGTCACGTAACTGGTTGGAAAAGCCCATTTCAGTCAGCAGGCAGCCGCCGCCACTCGACGGAAAATCAGGATAATCCCACTCTTTTGCCAACTGTTGCTGACATTTGCGTGAGCGCCCCTGAATATCAAGGAGCTGCTCGCGGTCAATCCATCCCTGCTCTTCCATCGGCGTGACGGGCAACAGTTTGGCACTTAACGGCCTCAATATGCGGTCGGGATAGCCGGACAGGTTCGCCACCGAGCGCAAGGCATCGGCATTCTGGCTCATCGGGCGCTGGCCGAGCACCTCGCCTGAGAAGAGAAAGTCGTAACCTTCCGTCTCCATCATTTCTCCCGCCAGGCGGAACATCAGGGCGTGGCAATCGATGCAGGGATTCATGTTGCGCCCGTAACCGTATTTCGGGTTTTTCAGCATCTTCAGATGAATTTCACCGATCTCTCGGGTAATCAAAGGGTGATCGATCGCTTTGGCTGCGGTCTTCGCCTTCTCGGCCCCGAAAAAAGGTGTGACGAAAGAAATGCCGGTCACTTTAATCCCCTGGCGGATCAGGGTCATTGCCGCCAGGGTACTGTCCAGGCCGCCAGAAAGGATTCCGAGTGCTTTTATCATCTAACCTCCCAAAAAAAACGGTAATTTTTTCGAATCGGGAGACATATCATAGCATTGTCCTGTCGGGCAAGTCTTCTTGCCCATGGTTTTCTGTTTTTTTGACGGTTGGAATTTCTGCCCGCAGTCCCGGGCCGGGAATCGCCGGGTAGGTTTCGATTGGAAGTTCACCTGTTTATTGCCGAGGAGGCTGTCGGGCTTGACGGGTCGTAGGGATTCAGTCGGTCACTTTACCTCTGAAACGTTTGGTTTGGCCGCGCTGTTTTTTTTCATCCAGCCGTCTCTCTTTTGAACCGCGGGTCGGTTTGGTTTTTTTACGTGGTTTGGGTGGGATGAGAGTTTTTTGTATCAGTTGCCGGAGCATTTCAAGGGCATTGAGCCGGTTCTGCTCCTGGCTGCGGGTCTGTTGTGACTTGATAATAACCACACCCTCTTTGCTGATCCGGTGATCGTTCAGCCGTAACAAGCGGGCCTGCAACTCTTCCGGTAGCGAGGAATTACGGATGTCAAAGCGCAGGTGAATTCCGGTGGCCACCTTGTTGACATTCTGCCCACCGGCTCCCTGCGAGCGAATTGCGGTCAGTTCGATTTCCTGCAGCGGCAGACTGATCTGAGGGGAGATCGACAGCTTATTCATTGCATTCGATTCAGTCATAGTGTTCCGTGCGGTTGTCGATCCTGTCCAGGTTGATCCGCTTGCCGTTTTCGGTCACGCTCAGCTGTTATAAGTGGATTTCCGGGGACTGATCTTCCCACCATCGGCTCCATCAGGAGCAGTGGTCGGCGGCCGGTTACCGGGGGGATGTTTCCAGTAGCGGTTTAAGAAACCTTTCAAAGGTGACCTGTTGTTTTGCGGTCAACAAATCGATGTCCCCTTTATTATCGAGTAAAAAAGTGCCGACGCCGATGACTGTTCTGGGCAGATAGCCGGTTCCGGCAACGCTCTTTTCAATTTCATCGGTTCGGTTTCTGATCAGGTGGCTCAGCAAATTCAGGTCGAGTTCCATGTTCTGTTCTCCGGTAGAGTTTTTAGTTTTTATCCGAAAACGCACATAAGCGAGCTTTCGGGTGTCTGTCATGTCAAAATGACCGCAGTTACAGTTTGCCGAGCAGCCTGACAAAATCCTCCGGCATCCCGGTGTCAAAAGTCATTGGCCTGCCGCTGAAGGGGTGGGTGAAGGAAATCGATCGGGCGTGGAGGGCGAGCCGTTTCGGACCGCCCTCCCGGTTTCCGTATTTCCTGTCCCCTGCGACGGGATGGCCCTTTTCCGCGAAATGCACGCGGATCTGGTGCTTCCGGCCGGTGAGGAGATGAATTTCCAGCAGACTGAACCCCTTGGTCTCTTTTAACACTTTGTAGGCCGTATGGGAAAGCTTCCCCTTGGCGGCGTCAGGGGTTGAGTAGACCCGGTGGGCGGCATTCTCGGCCAGGCAGCTGGAGATCTTTCCCTCTTTGAGGCTCAGCCGTCCGTGGACGATGGCCAGATAGCGCTTGTCGGTTTGTTGCCAATGCTCCTGCAAGAATTTCTTGGACTGTTCGCTTTTGGCAAAAAGCAGCACCCCGGACGTGTCCTGATCCAGGCGATGGACCACATACACCCGGTTTCGCGATTTCGGATTGCCCTTGCGGACATAATCATTGAGCAAGTAGTGAGCTGTTCGCGACTTGTCCCGCTCAGTGCCGATGGTCAGCAGCCCGGCCGGTTTCTCCACCACGAGGATATCCTTATCCTCATGCAGAATGGTCAGCCCTTTCGGCTGCCGCTTCTTGGTCGGCCGGTTGCTTTTGCGCAGATGATCCAATTGTCGTCCACTCCGTATCATTTACTCGAGGGCTTTGTACTCGACCTTGATAATTTCGAGTTCTGTCTGCCCGCCGGGAGTTGTAAAGGAAACCAGGTCCCCCTCTGATGCGCCCAGAAGGGCACGGCCGATGGGGGATACCCAGCTCACGTAACCGCGCGAGGCATCCAATTCATCCGCGCCGACAATGCTGAAAACCTTCTCTTCGCCCGCCTCATTTTCAACCGTGACGGTACAGCCGAAAAGCACTCTGCCGTTGGCAATTTTCTGCTGTTCAACCGGGTCGACGATTGTCGCATCCTCCAGGTGTTTTGTCAGGAAGCGGATGCGTCCATCGTACTGCCGGAGGCGCTTTTTTGCATAGTGGTAATCGGCGTTCTCGCTCCGGTCGCCATTGCTTGCGGCCCAGGCCACAGTTTTAACCATCTCGGGCCTCAGTTGGTACAGGGTCTCTTTGAGTTCAGCCTTCAATCTCAGGGCACAGGCAGGTGTCATATAAATCGGCGTCGGCTTCGATATTTTTTGGTTCGACATGGCTCTTCGGTTCAAGTTTAGAGAATATTGATGGTGTTATTTTATGCTGTTTTGCCTCTGATTTGAAGAGGCAGTGAAGGGGGTCAGCGCCGCTGCTTCGGCTTTTTCGGTTTCTTCGGCCGCACCTTCATCTGGCGGGTCAACGGGACATTATGGGTCGGGATAAAACCGGTCTCCACTTCGCGCACCAGTGTCTGGCGGATCAGCGTCTCGATCGCAGAGAGCAGCTTGACTTCATCGGCACTGACCAGAGAGATTCCCTCCCCTTGCGAACCGGCCCGACCGGTACGGCCGATGCGGTGAATGTAATCTTCAGGGACTTTGGGTAGATCGAAATTGATGACATGAGGCAGTTCATTGATGTCAAGGCCACGTGCGGCGATGTCGGTGGCCACCAGAATACGGACCTTATTCGCTTTAAAGGCGGAAAGAACGCGGGTTCGTACTCCCTGGCTCTTGTCACCGTGGATTGCCACTGCGGAGAGGTTGTCGCTTTTTAGATGCTGAACCAGCTGGTCGGCACCCTTCTTGGTCCGGGTAAAGACCAGCACCTGCTCCCAGCTGTTATTGCGCACCAAGTGGCTGAGCAGGGCCGACTTCTTGCTCTTATCGACCTCGTAGACCCACTGCTTCACACTCTTTGCGGCGGAGTTTCGCGGATTGACCTCGATCTGCAGCGGACTTTTGAGCAGACCGTCGGTGAGCTTGCGGATATCATCGGAAAAGGTTGCCGAGAAGAGCAGGTTCTGGCGCTTTTTCGGCAGCAGCGCGAGGATCTTGCGGATATCGTCGATGAAACCCATGTCGAGCATGCGGTCGGCCTCATCCAGCACCAGGGTCTCCAGCTGCGAAAACTTCACGGCGTTTCGGCTGGAAAGATCAAGTAAGCGTCCCGGTGTCGCCACCAGCAGGTCGACCCCACCGCGCAGTTTCATCATCTGCGGATTGATTTTTACCCCACCATAGACGACGCCCGACTTCAATGAAAGGTGTTTGCCATAGGTGGCAACGCTCTGCTCAACCTGCACTGCCAGCTCGCGGGTCGGCATCAGCACCAGGGCTCGGATATGGTTCCCCTTTACCTTGGGACCGCCGGCAAGATGCTGCAGCAGCGGCAGGGTAAAGCCGGCGGTCTTGCCGGTGCCGGTCTGCGCTGCAGCCATGACATCCTTGCCGGAGAGAACAGCGGGGATCGCTTTGAGCTGGATCGGAGTGGGCTTTGTATAGCCGCTTTCTTCGATGGCACGAAGAATCGGCTCGGAGAGTCCGAAAGATGAGAATGACATAGGGCGGCCGCTTGATTGACGTTGTTGTTTTCGACAGTGGAACGGAGGGATTGTACGTTGCTGGGAATTGTATAAGCAAGTAATTGATTTTAGAATTGAAACCGTCGGGTTCCGGCCCGACAGTCGGGTTCATTTTCTTTGTCAGGCCGCAAAGAAAACGAACCAAAAGAAACGGCCTTTTTATTGCTGTCGCGGGATTTCTCAGCTCCGTTGGGGATTGCGGATGGTTTGAACAATTTTGCATCGCTGTTGCAACGAAATGCAAAAGGCCCCAACGAGAAACAAGTTTCTCGAATGGGTTAAACGGGAAGGGCCGTGGGAGCAATGGAACTGATGACCGCACAAGACCGGCTTAAAGCCCTGCACAAAACGATTGATCCGTTTGCCGTCGGAATAATCGAAGCACCGCCGCATCAATTTAACCCGTGCGAACTTGTTCGCCCGGGGCCCTTCGGTTTCTGGTCGATCAAAGCCGATTTCTAATCATTTTGCTGAGACGGTTGTAAGAACCGCAAAACCAGGCAACAGAAATAAAAAAGCCATTTTTTGCTTCCTTTTTGTTGGCTTGGACAAAAAGGAAGGCGTCTGGCGGGACGCGACCCGCCGGTTCTCAGTTGTTTTTTTTGGGTGTCAGCTGTCCGGTGCTTAAGCCTTTTTTGGCTTTCGCCGCCGTATCGACTTTGGACATTTTAAAACCGAAATCGTCGGTTCCCGGCCCCCTC
>JAUVEB010000233.1 GCA_030595055.1 Desulfuromonadaceae bacterium | reverse complement strand
CTCTGCTACAATCTGATCCAAAGCATCATCTCCTGTTTTTGTAAGGTTGTTTGGCGATAACCTGTTTTACTACAGTTGATGGTGCTTTTGTTTTGTTATTTCAACATGTTACGATATTTATCCATCTGCGAAAGTTGAGTTAATAATTTTCAGGCTGGGTGCAGGAAGTTGATAAAATAAACCGCTTTTACCCGGTCCTGACTTGACCGGACTTGGGGCCTTTTACTAAGATGAGAATCCTCGTATCCCCGTAAATTCAAGGAGTGGATGACTGCTATGAGAATCGTGATAGATAAAGAGCGTTGCTGCGCCAGTGGCGAATGTATTAAAATTTGTCCGAAAAAAGCGATCACCATTGTCGATGGTGTCGCTGTTATTGATGATGCCAAGTGTGATCTTGACGGAATCTGTATTCCGGTGTGCCCTAACGAAGCTATCGGCTACGAGGTGGAGGAGTTCGGCGGCTGCGGATTCTGAGAGACCTGTTTTTGACACAGCGTAACAAAAAAACCGGTTTGCCGAAAAGCAGACCGGTTTTTTGTTACGCTGTGTCATCTGTCGTTTTTTACTGTTCCGGTTCCCGTACCCGGGCAACCGCCTTGTCCCAGCCTTGCGTCAATCGTTGCCGGGTATCTTCATCCATCTGTGGCCGGAATTCTTTTTCGCGTCGCCAGTGTCGGCGGATTTTATCGAAGGAGGGAACCAGCCCGATCTGCAGCCCGGCGAGGTAAGCTGCACCCAATGCCGTGGTTTCGGTGACTTCGGGACGTTCCACCGGAATATCGAGAATATCTGCGAGAAATTGCATCAACCAGTCGTTGGCCACCATGCCGCCATCGACACGTAGGGTGGTTGGTTGTTGTCCGGCATCCCTGGCCATGGCAACCATCAGGTCGCGGGTTTGATAGCCGATCGCTTCTAATGTGGCACGAACGATCTCCGCGATACCGGTATCGCGGGTGATGCCGAATATGGCCCCGCGGGCGTGTGGATCCCAGTGTGGCGCACCCAGCCCGGTGAAGGCCGGCACCAGATACAGACCGTGATTTGAAGTAAGGCTTGCGGCAAGGGGCTCAGTCTGCGCGGCCGAATCGATCAGCTTGATGCCGTCCCGCAACCATTGCACTGCGGCACCGGCGATGAAAATCGAGCCTTCGATGGCGTAATGGGTCTGGCCCGCTATGCGATAGGCGATTGTGGTGAGCAGACGGTTTTCTGAGCGGACCGCCTGAGTGCCGGTGTTGAGCAGGACAAAACAGCCGGTGCCGTAAGTGCTTTTGATCATCCCTGGATCGAGACAGGCCTGGCCGATGGCAGCGGACTGCTGGTCCCCGGCAATGCCGGTGATCGGGAGCGAGGTTTCAAACAGGCCGGCATCGGTAAAACCAAAGTCCGCGGCACAGTCTTTGACCTCGGGGAGTATCGATGCCGGGATGTTAAACAGTTCGAGCAGCTGATGATCCCATTGCTGCTGATGGATATTGAACAGCATGGTGCGTGAAGCGTTGGTTGCGTCTGTGGCATGGGAGCGACCGCCGGTTAACCGCCAGAGCAGGAAGCTGTCGATGGTGCCGAACGCGAGTTTGCCCGCAGCGGCTTTTTCTCGCGCCCCGACGACATGATCGAGGATCCACTGTAGCTTGGTAGCAGAGAAGTAGGGGTCAAGGAGCAGTCCCGTTGTTTCTGCGACCCTTTTCTCATGACCGGCTGTTTTTAATTGTGTGCAGAGCTCAGCGGTGCGGCGATCCTGCCAGACGATAGCGTTGTAGATGGGCTTGCCGGTTTTCCGTTCCCAGATAAGAGTGGTCTCACGCTGATTGCTGATGCCGATGGTGACGACCCTGATCCCCTGCTGTCGGGCCTTTTCCAGAACCTCTCGACACACCTTGAGGACCGATTTCCAAATCTCCTCCGGATCATGTTCCACCCAACCGTTTTGCGGGTAAATCTGGGTGAATTCCTGCTGGGCAACGGCGATGGCGTGCATCTGTTCATCAAAGAGAATTGCACGGCTGCTGGTGGTCCCCTGGTCGATGGCGAGAATATGTGGAGAACTGCGCATATGGACTCCCTCGGCTGTATGGATTTTTGTTATGTGGAAATATCCTGTAACTATCCTGAACGGGTGCCGATGTGACGGCACCGGACCATCAGCACCCGTTCTGAATAGATTACTCGAAAAGAACGATTTTTACGAGGGGAGTCGGCAGTCACAGTACCAAACTGGTGTCTGGTGGGGTGCGTTACCTGGAAATGGCGGTGAAAAAGAAGCGCTTATCCCTTTCCGCTTTCCACCCGAAAATGCTATCATTTTCAAATTGTCTGAAGAGCGATAACCTCGCTCGCATATCCCTGTGACCCTTGCCGACAAAGATGCCATGACCAGCAATAATAAATCCCCCGAAACGATCTGCCTGAAAGACTATAAATCTCCCGCCTACCTGGTCGAACAGGTTTGCTTGCGGTTTACCTTGGAGGATCAGGCAACGCGCGTTTATTCGCAGGTGCAAATCTTCCTGAACCCGGATCGCAATGGGCAGACCGAAGCGCTGCGTCTTGATGGCGAATCGATGCAGTTGCTCGGATTGAAAATTGACGGGCAACCGATTGCTGAGGAGCAGTATCAATTGCACGAGGAATATTTGATTATCCCTCTGGTGCCGGAAAAGTTTCTGCTTGAAGTGGAAACACAGATTGATCCGCTGGGGAATACCTCCCTCGATGGTCTCTATCTGTCGAACGGAAATTTTTGTACCCAGTGCGAAGCGCATGGCTTCCGCAAAATCACCTACTACCCCGACCGTCCTGATGTGATGGCTCCTTTCAAGGTGCGGATAGAAGCGGAAAAAAAATACCCGGTATTGCTCAGTAACGGCAACCTGACCGCCGCAGGTGAGCTGGCGGACGGTTGGCATTTCGTCGAGTGGGAGGACCCATTTCCTAAGCCGAGTTATCTGTTTGCGCTGGTTGCCGGTGATCTGGTCTGTCTGGAGGATCACTATACGACCGGTTCCGGGCGCGACGTGCTTTTACAGATTTATGTCGAGGAGCGCAACAGCGATTACTGCGATCACGCCATGCTCTCGCTGAAAAAATCGATGCAGTGGGATGAAGAGGTGTATGGCCTGGAATATGATCTCGACCG
>JAUVEB010000012.1 GCA_030595055.1 Desulfuromonadaceae bacterium | reverse complement strand
CTCTGCTACAATCTGATCCAAAGCATCATCTCCTGTTTTTGTAAGGTTGTTTGGCGATAACCTGTTTTACTACAGTTGATGGTGCTTTTGTTTTGTTATTTCAACATGTTACGATATTTATCCATCTGCGAAAGTTGAGTTCATTAGTATTGCAGAAACCAATGCGGTTCGTTTGTGAAAGTACCGAGGAGTATTCTGGGGGCTAAACAGATGATTGTGGCAAATTGATAATTGAATTGACAATTTGCCTGAAGCGTCATAGTTTGCTTGAATGATAGATAGAGACGCAAAAGAGACGTTGCTTCGTTTAAGCAAGGGGTTTCCGATTGTTGCGGTTACGGGGCCACGGCAATCAGGTAAAACGACTCTGGTGCGGTCAGTTTTTTTCGATAAACCCTACGTGTCTCTTGAGGATTTGGATATCCGCAGCTTTGCTGAAAATGATCCGCGTGCATTTCTGGCTGCATATTCTGACGGGGCTATTTTTGATGAAGCTCAACGCTGTCCCGATCTTTTTTCCTACCTGCAAACCATTGTAGACGATAATCCCCAAATGGGGCGCTATATTTTAACGGGTTCACAGCAGTTCGGATTACTTACAAATATCACCCAGTCTCTGGCAGGGCGGGTCGGCATGGTGCAGTTGTTGCCGTTTTGTCATGGTGAGCTTTGTGCTGCTCAGCGAGGTTCATCTAGTATCGAAGAAGCAATATACAGGGGGGCTTATCCACCCCTTTATGATCGGGAATTAGTTCCGGCGGACTGGTATCCGGGTTATGTCGCAACCTATCTGGAGCGGGATTTACGTCAGTTGATTCAGGTGAGGGATTTAAGGACGTTTCAGCTTTTTCTACGTATGTGTGCCGCTCGAACAGGGCAGTTGCTTAATCTTTCTTCTCTGGCAAACGATTGTGGAATCACGCACAATACGGCGAAAGCTTGGATTTCTGTTCTTGAGGCAAGTTATATCCTTTTTCTGCTTCAGCCACACCATAAAAATTTCAACAAACGTCTGATAAAATCACCCAAACTGTATTTTTATGATACGGGTTTAGCGTGCTGGCTGCTGGGAATTCAGGATAAAAGCCAAATTGTGGCGCATTCTTTGCGAGGGGCACTGTTTGAAACTTGGGTTCTTTCTGAGCTGGTTAAGGGTCGTTTTAACCGGGGGCTGCATTCCAATCTTTATTTCTGGCGGGATCGTTCAGGTACGGAAGTTGACGTACTGGTAGAGCAGGGGGAGCGTCTTTTTCCTGTGGAGATAAAGTCTGGAAAAACGCTCACGGCGGATTATTTTACTGGACTTAGCAAGTGGCTTGCCCTTGCCGACGAGGTGGCTGGTTCGGCTCGTCTTGTTTATGCGGGTGATCAAGAGCAGTTGCGCACGCATTTTCAGGTGCTTCCCTGGCATTCTGTTTCCGCATTGGCTCAAGTGATTTGATGAACAGGGATGAAAAGATCAATTTAAACCGGGACACTCCGAAAGCGCCGGTAGACGCCGGCATGGATCGGGAGGTGTAAGTCCTCCACATAGTAAAAGCGTAGCATTAAGTAGCCATAAGTATTTCACTTATTTTTAAGATGCGACACTAGTGCCGCTAACGACCCTAATTATACCGGAATTTCGACTTGCCCTTTCCTTCTCACTTGGTATATATTATAAATATATACTTGTTTGTGGAGGTCTATTATGAAAACGGCTAAAATTTTCCAGAATGGTCGAAGTCAGGCGGTCCGGCTGCCCAAAGAGTTCCGCTTTGACGGTAAAGAGGTTTTTATCAAAAAGAGCGGACGTGTTGTTTGTCTCATTCCACGGACCGATTCCTGGGATATTCTCTTTGACAGTCTTGAGAAGTTTTCTCGGGATTTTATGACCGAGCGTGTGCAGCCAGAGCAGGATAAGCGGGAGAGTTTCTAATGCTGATGCTCGACACGAATATCTGCATCTACATCATCAAGCAGAAGCCGCCGGTTGTGCTCGAACATTTTCGGGAATACCAGATCGGCGACATTGGCATCTCCTCCATCACGCTGGCCGAACTGCGGTTTGGCGTCGCCAAAAGCCAGTATCAGGAAAAGAACGCTAGGGCCCTTGATGAATTTATTATCCCTCTGGAAATTCTCCCCTTTGACGAGATGGCGACACTGGCATACGGCGAAATTCGAGCCTCGTTGGAGAAGGCAGGAACCCCCATCGGTTCCATGGATCTGTTGATTGCAGCTCATGCGGTATCGCTGAAAGTATCATTGGTGACTAACAATACCCGGGAGTTCAGGCGCGTACCCGGTCTTGTCGTCATTGACTGGACTATCGGGGTCGAACAGGAAAAACAGTAGGGGACAGGTGCTTACCTTTAACTGAATCTTGCCCCGTTTGTTCATCTATTGTTACTCAAAACCTGAGGAATACTTCTTGAAAGCACACCGAATGATTCTCTCCACTTCAATGACTTCCTTGTCGGTCAGGGCTTCAAATTCTTTTTTTCGCCTGTTTCTCGGCAAGGTTCCTTGATTCTGCCGCACGAAATTAATGAGATTTCGAGCCAGTCGATCCGGCATTTCTACTGTTTCCATGATTCCTTTTTCGGCGGTATCATGGGCCAGAAGATAGGCTATTTCTTTCGGTAAGTCGTGCTCAATAGTTCTTTGTACGCAAGCGTAAAGAAATTCGGTGGCCTCCGTACAGTCGAAGTAACGATAGAGGTCAGCTGTGTCATTTAAGACTTCGACATTTTTGTCGGCGGTCGGCTTCCATTCAATAAAGTCCATAAGCGGGCCGGTATGGTTCTGTAATATCATCCGGTACTTATCAATATCGTCTAACATGACAGTGGAAACCGGGAAGACCATTGCCGGCGGTGCGAATTTACGTTCCGCTAAAACGTGGTGGATGAGGCACCGGTGCAGACGGCCGTTCCCGTCCTCAAGCGGATGAATATAAACGAAGCCGAAGGCAAGAATTGCTGCCTGAATGACCGGATCGATATCTGCTGTTCTTATGCGGTCGTTGCAATTGATCAGGCCAAACATGAGGTCCGGTACATCCTCTGGTCGCGCACCGATAAACTCTGGGAGTGGATCATTATTATGATCACGTTCACCAAGGAATACGCCACCATTTCGGTAGCCGATTCGGGTAAAACGTTCATCTCCGGTCAGGATGCGATGAAGTCGATAAATCTCACTTTGATTGAGTGGACGTTTCCCGGCCTCCAGGACGGCGCGGCCCCAGCGTTCCAAGCGGTTTTGCGGGGCTCGTTCCCCTTCAATCTCGAAGCTGGCTTTGCTGTCCGCGAGCAGCATGAAGCTTGCCGCACGGGCCAAAAGATGTTCACCGGTTTTGCCAACCGTCTCGGCGGCTTGACCGGCCAGATTAAGCGTGACAAACTTCCGTAGCTTTTCAGTCTTGCGAATCACCGGACAAAATCCGGACCCGCCCAACAGATTGTCTCGGACGCGGTGGCGCTTGGAAAGACGGACAGGGCCGGTAATATAGACTTTGGGGTTGAGTGCGTCGATGGCTGCAACATGAGGTGCATTATTGATATCAAGGCGTTGACCGGTCAGGATTTCATAAAAAAACCAGATTCGGCGGGTAAGTGTGCCGTTGGGTGTTGCAGTAATAAATCGACTTAATTCATCCGCCGGGATTCGATCGAAAGATCTTTTCAGGATCAGCAGGTCGACTGCCTCATGCCGTAGCGCAAAAACGAGCTGGTCGATTGCCGTGTCTGCCGGAGCATAGCGCTTATCAAAAATGCGCCATCGGCCTTCCAGTCGCCGGCTATTTTTCACATGCTTGCTCGAAACACAGCAAGGGTAACGAACTGGCGCTGCGAGTTTAAGACCTTGCACAAGTGCCGACCAACCGACAAGCCGGGCGTCCTCGGGTAGCGGGTTATTCTGAAAATATTCAGGCGTAATAAACTGCAATTCCACAGGTCGAAAACCTTCCTCAAAAGTCGAAAATGGCTGCATAGAAGAGATGTGAGTCGAAAACATTCTATATAAAACCAAAGTCGAAAACCACCACAAAAGATCGAAAATGAGACAATAAGTTTACTTGAGGTCGAAAATCGTCTTAAGAGTTTCCGGATGTCAATGTCCCAACTTGACAACATAAATACTCCGCTCTAAGGTATGAGAAAATTCACATACAGGGCGAAAAAAATGAAACAATTGACGCAAGAAGCTCTTTAGGTCTGTAAGGATCTTATTAATTGAATGCGCTTTTTCTAAAAAAAGTTGACGGGACAGTCGGTTCGTTGCTGTCTCGGCTGTGGCCGCGTCCGGCGCAGACGGGATTCCCACCCTTTCCTGTGTCCCGCCTGCTGTTGATCCGTCCCGGCGGCATCGGCGATGCGGTGTTGCTGGTCCCGGTGATCGGACGTCTGCGGGAGGTCTTCCCCGCGGCTCGCATTGAGGTGCTGGCCGAGAGGCGCAACGGCGGAGTTTTTGCCCTGTGTCCCGGCATCGACCGGGTTCTGTGCTACGATCGGCCACGGGAGTTGGGGACGGCGCTGAGAGGGCGTTATGATGTGGTTATCGACAGCGAGCAATGGCATCGCCTCTCCGCGATTGTTGCTCGCATGATCCGCTCTCAGGTAAAGATCGGCTATGGGACAAATGAACGGAAAAGGCTGTTTACCCACCCGGTTGACTACAGTCATGACAACTATGAGCTGAACAGTTTTTTTGCGCTGCTGAAGCCTTTGGAGATAGAGCGGCCTGCGACAGTTTCCTGTCCTTTTCTGACAATTCCTGAAGCTGATCAGAAATCTGCCGACAGTATGCTCGGGGTTTTCCTGGATAAACCTTTTATCGTTTTATTCCCCGGTGCGAGCATTCCTGAACGGTGCTGGGGAGTTGACAAGTTTCATCAGTTGGCGCTCCGGCTTATTGACGAGGAGTTTTCGGTGGTGGTGGTCGGCGGTCCGGAAGATGCTGCCGCAGGGGGTGCCATTGTGGCCGGTACCCGCGCTTTGAACCTTGCGGGAAAGACCTCTTTGCTGGAAACCGCCGGCGTATTGAGCCGAGCGCAACTGTTGGTCAGTGGTGATTCCGGTGTCCTGCACATCGGGGTTGGTCTGGGAACGCCGACAGTTTCTTTGTTTGGACCGGGGATTGCGAACAAATGGGCACCTTGCGGAGAGCAGCATGTTGTGATCAACCACGAGTTGTCTTGTTCTCCCTGTACAAGATTCGGGACGACACCAGCTTGTCCGATCGGGGCAAAGTGTCTTCAAGATATTTCTGTCGATGAGGTTTTTGTGGCTGCGCAGAAGTCTTTGAGCCTGGAACAGGGGAAAGTGGTTTCTGATGCCGTTTGAATATTATTTTTTTCTGGGTACTGCTTTTGTCCTGGGGTCGGTCATCGGCTCCTTTCTGAATGTCTGTATCTACCGCATCCCGGCAGGCAAGTCGATTGTCTCGCCGCCATCCTCATGTCCCCATTGTGGACACTGCATCCGCTGGTTTCAGAATGTTCCGATTCTCAGCTATCTGTTCCTGCGGGGGAAATGTGCCGGGTGCGGGCAACAAATCTCTTTGCGTTACCCACTGGTTGAGGCGCTCACGGGTGGCTTATTCGTTCTGGTCCTTTACTCTTTTGGTCTCAGTCCGGCGACACCTGTCTATTGGTTGTTTGCTGCGGCATTAGTCGTCATCACGTTCATCGATCTGGATCATCAGATCATCCCGGATGTTATCAGCCTGCCGGGCATTGTTGTCGGTTTTCTTTGTTCTTTTTTTATTCCCTGGGTGCCTTGGCTGGATTCGCTGCTCGGCATTTTAATCGGTGGCGGGATTTTGTTCTTGATCGCCTGGGGGTATGAGTTCCTGACTAAGCGGGAAGGGATGGGTGGCGGCGACATCAAGCTTCTCGCCATGCTCGGAGCATTCCTGGGGTGGAAAGCAGTTTTCCCGATAGTTTTTTTGGCATCGCTGGCCGGAACTGTTATCGGTCTGCCGCTGATGGTACTGCAGAAAAAAGACAGTAAGCTGGCCCTGCCTTTCGGCCCCTTTTTAGCTCTGGCGGCGGTGGTATATCTTTTCTGGGGAGGGGCAATTTTGGATTGGTATTTCCACCTCTTCTCCTGATAGCGAAAATTTCAGCAATTAATTGATGACGTTGCAGCAGTTTTTCTGGATCTCGACATACCATATGTATGCCTTCGGCTCTGGTAAACCACTATGCCTTGTAGGTCGAAGTTTTTGCTTGGCCATCGTATTCATTTTTGCGAGACCATCAATTATTGGTTTAATCTTAAATTTCTTGACAATAAGGTACATTGACCTATAATTATGCGCAATTTGAATGATATTGCTATTCAGGGAATCTACGCATGTTGCTAAATAGTGTAAAGTCAATCCGTGAATCATTATTGATGAGTAAGGCGGAGCTGGCGAGAAAGGCTGATGTTTCTCCATTGACGATCACCCGAATTGAACGTGGTTTTCCCTGCCGCATGGAGACGATGCGTAAGATTATACTGGCGCTGGGTTATAGACTTTCTGATAAGGATAAAGTTTTTCCGGAAAATTAACCGGTATTTTACGGGTTCTGTTGATTGTGATTAAGTAACTCTCTGCTGACTGGATAAGAAATGTTCGCCTCGAAAAAAGATATTGTCGGTATCGACGTCGGCTCAAGCGCGGTTAAGTTGGTGCGTTTGCGTGAGTCTCGCGGGAACTTCCATCTGGTGAATATCGGGATCATGCCTTTAGCTCCCGAGACGATTGTTGATGGCGCGATCATGGACTCAACAGCGATCGTCGGTGCCATTAAGAACCTGATGACCGGGATGAAGGTAAAAGCGAAACGGGTTGCGACTTCTGTTTCCGGCCATTCCGTTATTATCCGCAAGATCATGCTTCCTGTTATGACGGATGCAGAACTGGAAGCCTCCATCCAGTGGGAAGCCGAGCAGTACATTCCGTTTGATATTTCCGAAGTCAATATCGATTTCCAGATTATCGGTCCCGACGTCAAAGATCCTTCACAGATGAATGTTATATTGGTGGCAGCGAAGAAGGACTTTGTGGATGATTTTGTCGCTGTCTTTATTGAGGCCGGTTTAGAACCTATGCTTATGGATATCGACTGCTTCGCCGTAGAAAACATGTTTGATTACAATTACGGTTTTGTCGAGGACGAAGTGGTTGCTCTCATCGATCTGGGGGCCAGTGCAACAAGTGTTAATGTGTTAAAGGGTGAAGTCTCTGTCTTTACCCGGGATATTCAGGCCGGTGGGAATCTTTTGAGTGAAGAATTGCAAAAGCGCCTCGGCTTCAGTCGTGAAGAGGCCGAGCGGGCCAAGCTTGGTGACCGTGATATTGCGAATGTTGATGCTGATTCAATTGATGAGATTTTAACTGATGCCATAGAAAACCTTGTTCAAGAGGTGCAGAGATCTCTCGATTTTTTTACGGCAACCTCAAGTGAAGATCGGGTTTCCAAGGTTTATTTAACCGGAGGGGTTTCAAGCTCTGAACAGGTTCGTGAAGCATTGGAAACGCGATTGGGCATACCTGCTGAGCGCGTCAACCCATTCCGTAACCTGACAATCAACGAGAAGGAGTTTGATTCTGAATATCTCGATGCCATCGGTCCAATGTTTTCTGTTGCCACTGGTTTGGCTATGAGGAAGGTGGGTGACAAATGATTCGGATAAACCTGCTTCCAGTCAGGGCTGCACAAAAGAAAGCAAGGCTGCGTTCCCAGTTGTCCATTTTTTTTCTCTGTTTAATTCTCGTCGGGGCCGGTTGTGGGGCTCTTTATGTCCAGCAGATGTTTGCTGTAGATAGCGTTAGGGACGAGATTGCTCAACTGGAAAAGCAAAATAAGATTTTGCAGAAAAAAATCGGAGAAGTGAGAAATTTTGAAAAAAAGAAAGCCGATCTGGGCAAAAAACTGGACATTTTGGAACAATTAAAAGCTGGGAAAAAAGGTCCTGTATATCTACTTGACGAGTTGAGTCGCGCTTTGCCGGATAAGGTGTGGTTGACAAACTTCACTGAAAACGGTGGTCAGATCAATTTGGCCGGTTTTGGGGTTGATGAGCATATTGTCGCAAAATTCATGGAAAACCTGGAAAATTCCAAATATTATCAGAATGTCGAACTCAGTGTGACTGAGCAGGCGAAAGTCGGCGGCAAAAAAATACAAAAATTTACCTTGAAATGTCGTACTGAAACACCTCCATCTAAATAACGGGGCATTATTCAATGGATGCACGCGTAGAAAAAATATTAAACCTGCCAGCTTACCAACGAATATTAATCGTCTTGGTGGTCATGGTTCTCATTGGTGTCGGTTTTTACTTTTTGGTCTACCAGGGGCAATTAGAGGAACATGAAAAATTGGTGAAAAAAAAGACATCAGTTGAGAATACACTGAGGAAAAATCAAAAAATTGCCAATAATTTGGAATTGTATAAAAAAGAATATGAAAAATTGCAGACCAAACTCGAAGAAGCTTTGGGTGAACTGCCTCTGAAAAAAGAGATCCCCAGTTTGTTGACGAACATTGGGGCCCTGGCGAAAGAAGAGGGTTTGGAGATCCTCCGTTTTAAACCAAAAGGGGAAGTCCCCAAAGGGTTTTATGCTGAGGTCCCCGTGGAGTTGAAACTGAGAGGCTCCTATCATCAGGCAGCTTCTTTCTTTGCTGCTGTAGGGAACATGGAGCGAATCGTCAATATTCAGAATTTAAAGCTAGGTGGTGCGAAAACAGTTGCCGGGCGCACCGCTCTCTCCATCGACTGCCGTGCATTAACCTACCGTTTTGTGGAGAATCCCCCTCCGAAGCCGAGTAAGAAGAAAGGGGGTAAAAAATGATGAAAAGAATTTGTTTCGCCAATTTTGAAAAAATCTCCTTATTCTTCATGGTCTTGCTCCTGGGGATATTGACACCATGTTGTGCCTATTCTCAGGAAGTAGTTGAAGAGACTCCGGCAATTGTTAAAGAGACGAAAGCCCGAACTCAGGAATTAGTTTATAGCCCGCTGGGCCGTAGAGATCCTTTTGTCCCTTTAGTTCAGGAAATCAAAAAAATTAATAGCCGGCCTGCAAAGGAACGGGGACCACTGGAAAAGTTTGAGTTGGGGCAATTCAGGCTGTTGGCTATGTTGATTGTCAAAGGCATCCCGAGGGCCATGGTCAAGGCTCCGGATGGGAAAAGTTATACTGTGAAACCGGGAGATCCCATTGGTGAAAATGGTGGGATTATCACCAAAATAGAGACCAAAAAGATGGGGATTGACCCCGACGGGCAAAGAATAGAAAAAAGCCCGGATCGAATCGTTGTCAAAGAGACCGGTGTGGATAGTTACACTGGTAAAGTGGTTACGGATTACCGTTACATAGTGATGTAGGTTTGTATTCAATCTGAATCAAAGCTCGTTCACGTCTGATTTCTTTAGGGGAATAAATATGAGAAGAAGCATTGTGCTGCTCAGTATGTTTTTTTTGGCGATGATGGCGGCAACAGCATCAAGTGTCATTGCTGCTGATTCTGTTTCTTCAGTCAATATCGCCGAGAAAAGAGCGGAATTGACTGCCAGTGCAGGGATAGAGAAAATCCGTTATTTTACGCTGGATTCTCCTAAGCGGTTAGTCGTTGATCTGTACGGTGTCCAACCGGGTGAGCATAGTCGAGCGATCACGCTGAGTGATGGCTTCACATCATTGCGGGTCGGTCCTTATGAGGATAAAACCCGTTTTGTCTTCGATGTTTCCGGGGCTTTGTTTCCTACCTTTAAGGTCAATACGGAAAATGAGCAGGTTGTGGTGACCTGGCAGGAAGCCCGGTCTGCTGCCCGTCAAGCTCAGGCTGAGGCGCCTACGGTCGGCAGTGCACAGGTGACGGCAATCGATTTTTCTACCGCCGGCGGAAAATCAACGCTTCTCATTGACCTGAAGGGTGAGGCAACGGCTTCTGATCCGGTCCTTGATGGCAACAGGGTGCAATTCGCAATTAAAAATGCGACCTTGCCACGTGCTTTACGGAGAGTTTTTGATACTCTGGCTTTCCCCAGTGCAATCCATTCTGTGACTCCTTACCTGGTGAACGTCGCTGGTCAACCTGAAGTCAGGTTTAACGTTCTTCTCAAGGGCAAGACTCCTTATCAACTACAGAAGTCGGCCGATGGCTATACTTTCTCTGTTGAGGATGGCGCGTACGCGACTTCATTTGCTGCGGCAACCGGTGTGATGCCGCTAGCTGTCGACCCTTCTTCTCTGCAGGCGGCAAGGGTTGATGATGTGGCCGCCGTCGAGACGGTGCCGGCTGCGCCACGGTCTTTAGCCCTGCCGATCATTGAAACTGTCGCGGCTGATGAGAGTAAATACTCGGGTGAAAAAACCTCTCTGGTTTTTGATAACGCGGATGTCAGAGATATTCTGCGACTGATTGCTGAAATCAGTGATCTCAATATTATCGCCTCGGATGATGTCAAGGGAAATGTCACGCTGCGTTTGATCGATGTCCCCTGGGATCAGGCGTTGGATCTGATTCTCGATATCACCGGACTCGGTATGTTGCAGGAAGGTAATGTTGTTCAGATTCTTCCGAAAAATAAAATTCGCGCGATGAAAGAAACGGAACTGACCGCAGCTCGCTCCCAGGAAAAGCTGGAACCCCTTGTCACGGAAGTTGTCACAGTGAGTTATGCTGATCTTGGCAGTGTTGCCGGGCCGGCAGAGGAGGTTTTGAGCGAACGTGGCAGTATCACAGAAGATAGTCGTAACAAGTTGCTGATCATCACGGATGTGCCGTCGCGCATAGAGAAAGCCAAAGAGTTGATCGATATCCTTGATACTCCTGAGCGTCAAGTCATGATCGAAGCGCGGATTGTCCAGGTGAACTCAAATTACTCGCGCGATTTAGGTGTGAACTGGTTTGTCGATGCTCGTGGGACCTCAAAATACGGTGATGGGATTATGGGTGGCGGCGGAGGTTTTTTGGTCGATGTCACTGATGAAGCATTAGGCTCATTAATTGCGACTCCAGGTTTAGCAACGCAGTTGACAGTTGGTACTGCAGTTATTGATGATTTTATTTTGTCAGCTCAGCTTTCGGCCTTGGAATCTAACGGAAATGGTAAGGTTATCTCAACACCGAGAGTAACGACCTTGAATGGTGAAAAAGCAACGATCAGTCAAGGGACGTCGATTCCTTACCAAACTTCAGGTGCCGATGGTCCTAAAACTGAATTTGTGAATGCAGAGCTGAAGTTGGAGGTTACTCCGGTCATCAATCCTGACAATTCTATTATTTTGGAAATTCTTGCGACGAATGACTCTCCGTCGTTGACCGCTGGAGCAACTGCACCCAGTATTGATACCAAGAAAACTGAAACTAAAGTTCTCGTCAGGGATGGAGAAACGACAGTTATCGGCGGTATTTTTATTGAAAATATTCAGGAGTCTGAGGATGGTATTCCTGGTTTGATGCACATTCCTATTCTTGGACACCTGTTTAAATCATCAAAGAAGCAGACCGTTAAAGATGAGTTGCTGATTTTTATTACTCCGCGAATTTTGGATGTAGAATAAGCTCAGTCATTCAGCTGAAAAAGAGGGCAGGGAGACCTGCCCTCTTTTTTTTCCTGATTTCTCTGGATTGTTAAACGCTTTAAACCATTTGGACGATGACAAACCATGATCGAGAAAATTACTGTCCCGCTCGGGAATCGCAGTTATCCGATATTGATCGGTGCCGATATCCTTGGAACCCTGGGAAATCAACTGAGAGAGATTGGGTTTCCCCGTCGCGTAGCAGTTATTTCCAATGATCTGGTCAGTGGTCTCTATGGAGAGGCGGTCTGTGATTCACTGCTTGCCGCGGGTTTTAATCCCCTGGAAATTAACCTTCCCGATGGAGAGCAATATAAAAATCTTCAGACCCTTGAGCAGATTTATGATGAACTGATACGGCATAATTTTGATCGGGGGTCCGGTCTTATCGCTCTTGGTGGCGGTGTCATCGGTGACATGGTCGGTTTTGCTGCTGCGACTTTCTTGCGTGGCGTCCCATTTGTCCAGGTGCCGACAACGCTGCTTGCTCAGGTTGACAGTTCCGTTGGCGGTAAGACCGCAGTGAATCATCCTTTGGGGAAAAATCTCATCGGTGCTTTTTATCAACCGAAATTAGTGTTGATTGATGTTGCGACCCTTAATACTCTGGAATTGCGGGAAGTGAATGCCGGTCTTGCGGAGGTTATTAAGTACGGTGTTATTCGTGACCAGAAGTTTTTTTCCTGGCTTGAAGCGAATGCCTCGGCACTGCAGAATCGCCAATTTGCAGCCCTGATCACAGCGGTAAAGAGGTCTTGCCAAATAAAAGCGGATATTGTAGAAGTTGATGAGAAAGAAGGATCAATTCGGGCTTTTTTAAACTTTGGACACACCTTTGGCCATGCCATTGAGTCACTCGCCGGGTATGGTGAATGGAAACATGGGGAAGCGATCGCCGTCGGGATGATTGTGGCGGCAAAAATATCTGCATCTCGTGGTTTGTGCCGAAGTGAAGATGTTGCTCGCCTGACGGCGTTGCTGAAATCTCTGGAATTGCCGATTGAACCTCCGGATTATCCTCTGGAGGATTACGTTGCCGCAATGCAGCGTGACAAAAAGGTTAAACAGGGAACTCTGACTTTGGTCTTGAATCAGGGAATTGGATCTGTGCAGTTAGTAAAAGTTCCTGATATCTCGACGATTTTTTCTTCTATTCTGACCCCTTGAGAGGAAGCCATGACTGAACAGAACCAACAGAGTTCGCTTCTGGGGAAAATTGCGGCCTATACGGAAATTTTGGTTAAGGATCCTAAGTCCACCATTTTTGTGTCTTTGGGTGAGTCCTATCGAAAAATGGGGATGTTGGATGATGCCCGACAGGTTATCGAAAAAGGCTTGACTCTGTTTCCCGATTTCAGTCCGGCACATATTGTTTTGGGTCGAATTCTCTGTCAGCAGGGTGAATATGCTGAATCTGAAGTAGCATTTCAAAAAGCTTTGGATTTTGATAGTGAAAGTCTGGCTGCCTTGGTTGGTTTTTCACGATTGTTGATTTTGCTCGGTCGTGAAGAGCACGCTCGTGAACTTTTGCTGAAGGCTCGGCCCCTGAGTCCGGCTGATCCGATTATCAATAAGTTACTGCTTTCCTTACCTGAAGAATCACTCGATAGCGAAGATCAGGTTACCGCTGTCACCGAAGAGGAGGTGCCTGTTGCGGAAGAAATTTCTGAAGAAAGATCGGAAAAGCCGCTGCTGGCATCATCAACTCTCGCAGAATTATATTTAAAACAAGGCCTGTCTCAGCAGGCCTTGGATATTTATCACCAGCTTTCTGCCGAAGATCCGAATAACCTGGTTTTGCGGCGTAAAATTCGCGATCTGGAAGATTCCCGGTTAACGACAAAGACGGAATCGGAACCGGGCGGAGTGTCTCCCGATGAAAATATTCCGGAAACGGAAATTCCCACAACCGGTGATGCTGGTGATGACGTTTTAGAAACGTCTGAACACGATGTTTCTGTTGAGCAGGAATCTGTTTCGACTGATTCCTGTGAAAAATTACCGGTCGGTGTTATGTCAGAACCACAGAAAACAGCTGATTCGATGGAAAATGATCGTTCGGTAGATGAAAAAATCCTTACGGCCTTGAATCAGTGGTTGGACAATATTGCGCAAAGGAGAGGGGATGTTTAGGAATATTTTAGAAAAAATAGTTGCTTCCTGTTCCGGAGGTGTCGGTGCCATCCTGATGGGTTATGACGGTATTGCGATCGATCATTATCTCATAGACGACAGCAACCATGATCTGAACCTGGTTACTGTCGAATATTCAAATGTGATCAAGGAAATTCGTAAAACATCTGAGCTGCTTGAGACCGGAGAATTGCAGGAAATCACCATTAAAACAGAGCTTTTTTACGTCATTGTTCGTGCGCTGACAGATGAATATTTTGTCGCCTTGACGATTGATCGTCAGGGGAATTACGGACAGGGTCGTTATCTGCTGATGCGTGAGGCCGTTAATCTGCGCGAAGCATTGGCGTAAGACGATGAAAATACTCGTTATCAACGGGCCGAATTTAAATCTGCTGGGGACGCGTGAACCGGAAATTTACGGCCGACAAACCCTTGCGCAAATTATGCAATCCTTGCAGGAGGAAGCTCGTTCGCGAGGGGTTGAACTTGAATCGTGCCAATCGAACAGTGAAGGTGCCTTGATTGATCAGGTGCAGCGTGCCGGGCGGGAAGGTTTTGTCGGTATTGTTATCAATCCCGGTGGCTATACCCACACCAGCATCGCTTTACGGGATGCCGTAGCCGGTGTCGGCCTGCCGACTGTCGAAGTTCATTTGTCGAATATTCATGCCCGAGAATCTTTCCGGCAAGTCTCTTATATCGCCCCGGTGGCGGTTGGGCAGATCTCCGGGTTTGGCGCCTTGGGGTACAGTTTAGGTTTGCAGGCCGTGCTGGATTATCTCAACAGGGTCGGGGTGTGACCGCGGCTCGGGTCGCTTCCGTAAGGCGCCTGATGGCTGTTGAATGTCTGGATGCCCTGCTTTTTTTCGGTCTGCCGAACATTCGTTACCTTTGTGGTTTCACCGGCACCGACGGCGTACTTCTGGTCACTGCAGATAATACGGTTTTTTTGACAGATTCACGTTACCAAGCCCAGGCGGCAGAACAGGTTGTTGCCAGTCGAACCCATTGTTACCGGAAAAAATTCTCGGCGATTGTCGATGAGTTGACGGCAGGACAGTTCAAGCGGGTCGGCTTTGATGCGGCAGTCCTGACCGTTGCGGCGTTTGAAGAGTTACGTAAACTGGCACATGATGATCTGGAATGGTGTCCACTTAGCGAACAGTTGAGCTTTCTGCGAGCCTGTAAAAGTGCTGATGAACTGGTTGCTTTAAAAAAAGCCGCCAGCCTGAATCGCGCAGCTTTCACAGAAATCCTGCCGCAGATTCGACCCGGTATTTCTGAACGGCAACTGGCCCTGGAGCTTGAATTTGCGCTGAAACGCCTAGGTGGCGAATGCAATGCCTTCGATTTTATTGTTGCTTCAGGTTTGCGTGGTGCGCTGCCTCACGGTGTCGCCGGCGACAAGCTGCTGGCCTCGGGAGAGTTGGTAACGATCGATTTCGGCACCCGGGTCGACGGTTATCATTCCGATGAGACGGTGACCCTGGCCTTAGGTAAAATTGACGGAACTCTTCGACAAATTTTCGATATCGTACTGGAAGCTCACGATTTGGCTTTGGCGGCAATTCAACCGGGTATGCTGGTTCGTGAGCTGGATGCTGTCGCCAGGGATTATATTATTTCTCATGGCTACGGTGATTATTTCGGTCATGGCCTCGGGCATGGTGTCGGCTTGGAAATACACGAGAGTCCGGCGCTTTCGCCAAGGGAAGAAACGCAACTTCTGGAGGGAATGGTTATCACCATTGAACCGGGGATTTATCTCCCGGGGACCGGTGGTGTCAGGATTGAGGACACCGTTGTTGTGAGAGCGGATGGTTATGAGCCGTTGACCGAAATTTCAAAAGATTATAAAGAAGTATGAACTTCAGGATTTACGTTAATTGATATGTCGTTACTAACATTTTAGGAAGCTTTCCCAGGAGGAAGAGAATGGAAATCAAAGACTTGAAAAGTCTGATCAAAATGGTGACAGAAACTGACATCACCGAGTTCAAGATGGAAAATCAGGACGAAATGATTCTGATCAAACGTGGTCAGGAAAAAGAGATTATTCAGGTTGCTGCACCGGCGACCCTGATCGCTCCACCCGCAGCTGCAGTTGCGCCGGTCGCTGCTGACCTCCCTGTCGCGGCGCCTGTCGTTGACGAAAAATATGATGCTGTCCCTTCACCCATTGTCGGAACTTTCTACCGTAAACCCTCACCTGAGGCGGCTCCCTTCGTGGCCGTCGGTGATATTGTTGAGGTCGGTCAGGTCCTCTGCCTTGTTGAAGCGATGAAGATGTTTAACGAAATTGAAGCTGAATTTAAATGCAAGATCGTCGAAATCGTCAAGGATGATGCTGCACCGGTAGAATACGGTGAGACCCTGTTCCTTGTCGAGCGGCTCTAAATACGGTTTCTACGCCGGTTAGAAAAGAACCACAACGGTCCTTCGGCCAGTTTGCCATGGAGTCATAGACGATGTTTCATAAAATATTGATTGCCAATCGTGGGGAGATTGCCCTGCGGATTATCCGTGCTTGTAAAGAAATGGGGATCAAGACGGTGGCGATCCACTCAGATGTTGATCAAGAGGCGCTGCACGTCAGTTTGGCCGATGAAAGTATCTGTATCGGCCCGGCGGCAAGTGCCGACAGCTACCTTAATATGAAGGTAATCATCAGTGCGGCTCAGGTTGCTGACGCTGACGCAATCCATCCAGGATACGGATTCCTTTCGGAAAATGCTGAATTTGCCGAGATCTGCGAACAATGCGGGATCACTTTTATCGGGCCTACTGCTGAAAGTATGCGCCTGATGGGGGATAAAATCTCTGCCCGCAAGACCGTGATCGCAGCGGGTGTGCCGATTCTCCCCGGGGCCAACGAAAGCGTTGAAACGGCAGAAGCCGCACAGAAGATTGCCGAAAGTATCGGTTACCCGGTGATTATCAAAGCTTCCGCCGGTGGTGGTGGCCGGGGGATGAAGATCGTACATTCTCCAGCATCCCTCGCCAATGCTCTGGCCACGGCCAGAACTGAGGCTCAAGCTGGTTTCGGCAAGGCAGATGTCTATATCGAAAAGTTCTGTGAACGACCCCGCCACGTAGAAATTCAGGTTCTCGGTGACAAGCATGGGAATGTCATTCATTTAGGGGAACGTGATTGTTCTATCCAACGTCGTCATCAGAAACTGATCGAAGAAGCGCCTTGTCCGCTGTTGACCCCGGAACTGCGTGAGCGCATGGGGGCCTGTGCAGTTGCTGCTGCCAAAGCCGTTAATTATTCAAGTGTCGGAACCGTCGAGTATCTTCTCGATACAGACGGCAGTTTCTATTTTATGGAAATGAATACCCGGGTGCAGGTTGAACATCCGGTGACCGAAATGGTGACCGGTGTCGACATTATCAAGGAACAGATCAATTCTGCGGCCGGGTTGCCTCTGCGCTATCAGCAGTCAGATATCAAGATCAGCGGACATGCCATCGAATGCCGTATCAACGCAGAGGATCCGGAAAAATTTACCCCCTTCCCGGGCAAGATCACCGGTTACCATACCCCCGGTGGTATGGGGGTGCGGGTGGAAAGTGCCATGTATGATCAATATACTGTCCTGCCGCATTATGACTCGATGATCGGCAAGTTGATCGTTCATGCGGAAACCCGTGAACTGGCGATTAAGCGGATGGCCAGTGCCCTTGATGAGTACATCATTGAAGGGATCAAAACAACCATCCCTTTCCATCAGAAGATGATGGCAAAAAAGGAATTTATCGATAACGATTTCGATACCAATTTCCTTGAACGGAACAAAGTCTGACAATTTCTTTTTGCGAGTGCAGCAAAGTTGTGAACCAAGAAGCTGACAGGCGGGGTTTTCCCCGCCTGTCGTCCGTTTAAAGCAGAGGCAGGATCGCTTTATGAGCTCTAATCACGGCCTGACACTTGGCCATATCCCTTATCTGAATTGTGTTCCCTACTTCCGTTATTTAGCAGAGAGTGGTTTTTCCGGGACCCTGGTTTCCGGTGTGCCGTCGAAGCTGAATCGTCTGCTGCAACAGGGTGAACTGGATATCAGCCCTTCCTCTTCCTTTGAATACGCCCGCAATTGGCAAGATTACCAGTTGCTTCCGGGGTATTCCATATCGTCCCTTGGCAAGGTTCACAGCGTGTTGCTGTTTTCACCGGTTGAACTTGCCGCCTTGGATGGGGAGAAAATTGCGATTACCGGTGAGTCGGCAACCTCTGTAAACCTGTTGCGTATTCTTTTGCGTGAATTTGAAGGTTTGAGAAAAATTACGGATGAGGTTCCGAAGCAGCCGGTCGAGGAACTGATTAGACAGGGCAGACCCGCTTTGCTTATTGGTGATCGTGCATTGCACTTGGCCGACAACCTCCCGGATGGAATCCGGGTGTTTGACCTGGGGGAGATCTGGTATCAGAGAACCGGCTTGCCGTTTGTGTTTGCACTCTGGATGATTCGTCGGAGTTCGCTGTCCCGCTTTTCGACAGAGCTTGCGGATTTGTCCTCACAACTGCAATTGTCGCTGGATCGAGTTCTGGGGGCGCCCGAAACCGCTGCCGTTGAGTCCGCAGAGAAATCTCTTTTAACTCCGGAGAAGATTGTCGCTTACTGGCGCAGTATAGATTACCGGCTGACCCCGAAACATCTCGAAGGGTTACAGTTGTTTTTCAAGTTATGCGTGAAACATAAGTTGCTTGAGCAGGAACCCGCACTCGACTTTTTTCGGCGAGAAATTTAATATCCGTTTAAAATGTGGATAGCGGTTGACAGTCGATCAGGATTCACTAAGATAGAGCACCATGCCCGGGTGGCGGAACTGGTAGACGCAAGGGACTTAAAATCCCTCGACCGTAAGGTTGTACGAGTTCGATTCTCGTCCCGGGTACCATAAAAAGAATAGGAGTTTCAGGCGGTTGTAATTTTTCCTGGAGCTCCTTTTTCTTTTTGAGGTTCAAGTTGTGTAGTAGCCAAGGGGAGTTGATTGTCCCGAGAGTGTCCCAAGTGTTCTCTTCTATTCTCATCTGTTCTCTTTATGTTTGTCCCTGGAGTGTCTCGGACACTTGGATGTTGAACAGACTTTATTGATATCGACGCAGCAAGCGAGGTTAGTTACTGTTTCCATGCGGTGTTTGATTGGCCCTATCCCCCTGAAAAGTGGTGATGACCCCAAACCATTATGTAAAGGAATGAGCCTCGGTCATTTGGTCGGGGCTTGTTCTTTGTAAATTTATAGGGAGAGCTAATGGGCTCGTATATCAGGAACCATAGTGTTCATGAATTTTGCTTTTGCTCTTAAGTTATGAATCGGACGTCTTTTTTTTGCCAAATATGACCGCGATCATTGCGTGAAATCGGTCTATTTATGAGGGATTGCAAGCATAGACACCGAAATCTTTTTATCTGAAACTGACAATTGTCAGACGCACACCCGAATAGGAGAGCATGGCATGAGACTAAAGAACCCATACGTCGCAACGCTTGATCAGGTTCAGATTAAGCGCGGCGAAGATGAGGCTATCATCGAATACGCGGAACCAGGCATCTATGTCACGCATCTACGATTGGGTACTTGCGTTAAGGATATGACTGATCAGGAAATTCTGGATTGCTTTAACGATAGCATTATTGCCAGGGAGCAGGCTCGCGCAGATTATGAACATATCGCCGTTGAGATCCCACCCGGCAAGCCGCAGATCGAATATTTTGCGGAAGGCTACCAGTGGACTGCTCGTGGCGATGTTCTGCGTTGCGTGATCAGCGATGATGGTCCCGATAATGGACCGATCATTCACATCGACGAGCACGATCTATCTTGGGAGGAATTTGGGAGATTGCTGTCAACCCATTCCGGCTGGGGAATGCGGGTTACCTTTGTCCCCGATGATGAACTTGATCAAATTCCAAAGAACGAAGTTCGTGAGCCCAAACAAGGCGGGAGATAACGGGCCTGAAGCCCAACGGTACGAAAACGTACGCTAAGCGGGGAGTCGGTTCGATGGTGGCGGAAATTCAAAACTTACTACTTTTGCGAATAATCAAGGATGCTCAGAAAATCGTTTCATAAAGCCAAACCCTGATTTTTGACCACCAATTTACCAATATGGATGGGGTAATGGTGCTAGACTTGGAAAATTGCGGTGCAAATTGCTGTATCGTTAAAGGAAAAGCTTAACTACGATTACTACAAGTTGAAAAATTGAGCGATAAGCCACGTTAACTGCTGGTGGAGGGGTGGTGTGAACAAGAAGCAGAAACGTATTGTCGGGCGGAATATCAGACCAAAGTCTTGGATTGGACAAATCAAGTTTTTCCTTAATTCAGGGTGGAGAAAAGTTTTCGACAATCAACTATTTGATTTGTCCATGTGTGATCAGTTTGATGCTGCTCCTGTATGGTAACTGAGGTTATCGAGGTATTGGGACGCCTTTTCAACGTTTTCCAAACAGTCAAATCTGTTCTACGCAATTGGATTATTAATATTTTGCATTATTACTCAGGGTGTGTGGAGGCGCTATTATCCAGAGGACCATAGCGATTTGTGGGTGGAATTCTGGGGTCTTATTTTTGATATTTTCTTTATCCTGATTGTATTTTCCTTCTTTGAGCATCGTCGCCAACGTTTGCAAGGTATTCAGAATCAACAGGAGATTATTGATGACTATAAGCGGTGGGATAGTCCCGAGGCTCATTTTCGGATTGCAGGTGCCGTACGACGTCTGAACAAGCTGGGGATATATGCCCTCCAATTGTCTGGCCTGCGCCAAACCGATTTTTCATTTAGCACATGTCAAATCGGCAGTATAAAAGGTTCAATTTTCTATGACGGAACTTGGGGGGGAGCCGCTATCAGATAGTTCGATTAAATTGACAAAAGTCCATTTTGATCATGTTGATTGCCGGGCTGTCAAATTTTCACCAAATGATCCGATCAGTGGGTTTGCACCGAACCTACCTCGACAGGCCAGCTTTATCGATTGCACCTTCATTAATGCAAATCTTCAGGATGCAGTTTTTAACGGTGCTGCCTTGACGTGGACGATTCCCCCGCCAGATTCGCAGTCAGACGACGATGACAGGGCATACCGCGTGCAGAATAGCTATGGCCCATTTTATCGGTCAAATCTGGCTGGCGCATCATTTGTTAAAGCAATATTTAAAAATGCCGATTTTCGAGAGGCTGAAGGTGTTTTAGAGGTTGATTTCACTGAAGCGCAAGGACTGGACACTGCAATCTTCGATAATGAAAAAACTAGATCCGATGTCCTAGCTAAGGTTAACAATCGGATTTTAAAATCTTAGACCTTCTGGAAGGCTTTTTCGCCCGATTTTGCATAAAGCGGGGGGGAGGATTTATGAAAATGGCTTCTTCCGGGACGCCGATCCTGCTAACAGATTGGAATCAATAAGCATACGGGCGGATTTTTCCGCATAAATCGACTTTTGAAAAAAGCGGTCGCTAAGTGCCTGAAAATAGGTAAACAACGCTTGGGGTTTTTTCTGGATCATTGCAGCACCAAAGCATTCACCTTGTTGACAATGGCTGAATAAAGGTATACTTTTTATACCATGAGCTTCGAATACGATCCCCAAAAGAGCACCATGAATTTAGCGAAACACGGCATTGATTTCGATATGGCTCAAAATCTTTGGTGTGACCCTGACCTACTGGAGATTCCGGCAAAAACCGTTGATGAGCCAAGATGTCTGGTCATCGGAAAAATTGAAGGGAAGCACTGGTCTGCAGTGATCACCTATCGAGAAGAAACCATTCGCCTCATCTCTGTCAGGCGTTCCCGGCAAGAGGAGATCGAACTGTATGAAAGCTGAAGATTTCGACAAAAAATTTGATGACGGCCAGAGCATAATTGACGATCTGGATCTTTCCAGGGCTAGACGGCCCGAGCAGGAGCAAAAGCGCGTCAATGTTGATTTCCCCGTCTGGATGATTCAATCTCTGGACAAAGAAGCTCGACGCCTCGGTGTTCCCCGGCAATCAATCATCAAAATGTGGCTCGCTGAGAGGCTTGAAAAGATCGCAAGCTGATAGCCTCCCAGGACAAACATTATCACAACAATTAAGCCCCCTGTTGGTTCCCGCTATGTGCAGACCCGAAGGGGGCTTTCGTGTTCTTCAAAATAGAAATTTACTATTTTTGAAAAACAGTTAGCTCCCGCCAAAAATTGATTTCAAAAGTGAAATCCGGATTTATGAAATGCTAAATCCGCTTGATTTGTCCTTGGGGAAAGCGGGATCATATTTTGAGCAATATGTAAATAAGCCTCAGCCGCATAAACGGGCAGAGGCCTTCTTTGTCTTGGAACGGGTGATCAGTTGAGCACTGCCCGGAACATTCCTGTTTCCATACGTAAATTTGACATTCCCGGCATATCTTCGTATGATTATAGGATAATAGGCGGCACCCTGCCAGGGTGTTCCGAACCATTGTCCCGCAAGGAAATCATTAAGAACTTCACCCCGTGTGTTGCTTCGCAGATCTCCTTTACAATCGGAGTTGCGCTTGATTCTGTGGTTCCCACAAATCGGGTCGCGGGTCGCTCTGTCCTTTATAAAACCAAAGACTGCTTATTCTTGGGACGCTGCTGACAGCAGACAATCTCCATTTGCCCCCCATTCTCTTTTGGCTGTGGCCCTTGGTCTATTTTCGGCGCGCAGGGATTCTCCCTGTCTCCACACTCTCATTGAATCCTGTCAAGAGGCTGAAAAATAAGGATAAATAATGGCTATAGATGTAAAGATCGAGGTAAGGAATTTATATAAAATTTTCGGCCCACAGCCGAAAAAAGCGATGGCTATGCTTGAACAGGGGCTGGAGAAAGAAGCGATTTTCGAAAAGACCGAAACCACCGTTGGCGTTCAGGATGCCAGCTTTGAAATTTATAGCGGTGAAATTTTCGTCATCATGGGTCTGTCGGGATCGGGCAAGTCTACGATGGTGCGGATGCTCAACCGGCTGATCGAACCAACCGCCGGGCAAGTGCTTATCGACGGTGAGGATATCATCGCGATGAGTGATGATCAGCTTGTTAAGCTGCGTCGTGCCAAACTGAGCATGGTCTTTCAATCCTTTGCCCTGATGCCACACATGACGGTGCTGCAGAATGCGGCCTTTGGTTTAGAGATGGATGGCATCGATAAGTCGACCCGTGAAAAACGCGCCTTGCAGGCGCTTGAGCAAGTCGGCCTTGAGGCCTGGGCGGAGAGCAGGCCGGATGAGCTGTCCGGCGGCATGCAGCAGCGGGTCGGGCTGGCCCGTGGACTGGCGGTTGACCCCGATGTTCTGCTGATGGACGAAGCCTTTTCTGCCCTCGATCCACTGATCCGCACCGAAATGCAGGACGAGCTGCTCAAACTGCAGGCCAAGGCAAAACGCACCATTGTCTTCATCTCTCACGATCTGGATGAAGCGATGCGCATCGGCGACCGGATCGCCATCATGGAAGGCGGCCGGGTGGTGCAGGTCGGCACACCGGAGGAGATCCTGCAGGACCCGGCCGACGATTACGTGCGGGCCTTTTTCCGCGGCGTCGATCCGACCAATATTCTGACAGCCGGTGATATTGCCACCGTCAAACAAACCACCATTGTTATCACTGAAGGGAAAAACCCCAGAGCTGCCCTACAGAGACTGATCAAAGATGACCGCGATTTCGGTTACGTGCTTGATAGCGAGCGAATATTCAAGGGGATTATTTCAGCAGATTCACTTCGTGAACTGATCGACGATAGCGCTCGGGAGCAACTGATCCAGAATGCGTTTATCGATGATGTGATGAGCGCCAATAGCAGCGATTCGATGCAGGACATCCTACCCGAGGTGGCAAGCCACCCCTGGGCACTGCCGATCCTGAGCGATTCCGGCGAATATTTGGGGGCCGTGTCCAAGAATCTATTTTTGCGCACTCTGCACCGCGACCAACCGGAAGATCAGCCTGTGACTGAACAATTAAGCAACGGAGCCGTATAGGTGATGCGTATATTCAATTTTGACGAACAGTTGATCCCGCTGGATGAATGGATTCAGACCTTTGTCGATTGGCTGGTGTTAAATTATCGGGAATTTTTCCAGATCATCAAGGTGCCGGTCGAAATCAGCCTCGAAGGGTTGGAGTGGCTCTTTTTCACCCTGCCGCCCTGGTTGATCATTGTCGCATTCGCTTATGCCGCTTGGCGCTATGCCGGTAAACGGGTCACGGTCTTCACAGTGCTTACCTTTTTTCTGATCGGTTATCTCGGCCTCTGGGAAGACACCATGACGACCTTGGCGATGGTCATCTGCTCGGTGGTTTTTTGTGCTGTCACCGGCATCCCGCTGGGCATTTTAGCCGGCCGCAGCGATCGCTTTGAGATGTTCATGCGCCCCTTTCTCGACGCCATGCAAACCACCCCGGCCTTTGTTTATCTGATTCCGGTCGTCATGCTGTTCAGCATCGGCACCGTCTCCGGAATTCTGGCGACGATTGTTTTTGCACTGCCACCGATTATCCGCCTGACCAGCCTCGGCATCCGTCAGGTCCATCCGGAACTGATCGAAGCCGCCCTCGCTTTTGGAGCAACCCCTTGGCAGGTTCTGCGTAAAGTTCAGTTCCCGCTGGCGCTGCCATCAATCATGGCTGGACTCAATCAAACCATCATGATGGCCTTGTCGATGGTCGTCATCGCTGCGCTTATCGGCGCTGGCGGTCTCGGGAATCCTGTTGTGCAAGGGCTGAACACGCTGGAGATCGGTCTGGCCACCATCGGCGGTTTATCAATTGTTCTATTGGCGATGGTCCTCGATCGCATTACTCAGGGGATCGGCCAGAAATAGATTTTTCCATTCACTCATAGCAATTAAAAACGGAGAGACGTATGAAACGTATTTTGATGGTTCTGCTTCTACTGTCGTTGACGGTACCAGCATTTGCTGACTCACAAAAACCAGGTAAGGGAGTCAAGGTACAGCCTGCCCGTGCCACCTGGAACACCGGTTATTTTCAGGAAGCTCTGGTCCGTGCCGGGCTGAAGGAGCTTGGCTACAACGTCAAGAAACCGAAAGAGTTAACCAACCCCTTATTCTACCAAGCACTGGCCTTAGGTGATCTCGATTACTGGACCAACGGTTGGTTCCCCGTCCACGATGGCCAGCTGCCAAAAGGGTTTTATGACAAAGCCGAAAAGGTTGGCTATGTCGTCAAGGCTGGTGGCCTGCAGGGTTACCTGGTCTCAAAAAATGAGGTGGAAAAATATAATATTCAGTCGATTGCTGATTTCAAACGTCCCGAAGTCAAAAAAGCTTTCGATGCTGACGGTGACGGCAAAGCTGACCTGACCGCTTGTCCGGCTGGTTGGGGTTGCGAAGGAACGATCGATTTCCATATGCAAGCGTACGGCCTCGAAGATGACATCAAGCCGATTAAGGCTGCTTATTCGGCAAGCATGGCTGATGCTCTGGCCCGCTACAAGTCAGGGAAACCAGTTTTCTTCTACACTTGGGCTCCGAACTGGACCATCTTTAAACTTAAGCCAGGTGAAGATGTGGTATGGATGAACGTGCCTGAAATCAAGCCGACAGAGGCTCAAAAACCACAAGTCGACCGCCTGACAATGAGTGGTGTTGTCGGAGCGGTCAGCGATCCGCTCAAACTTGGGTTCGTCGCCGCCGATATTCAGATCGTTGCCAATAAAAAGTTCCTGGCCGCGAATCCCGCTGCGAAAGAATTCTTCAAGGTATTTACCCTGCCGTTGATTGATATCAATGAGCAAAACACCAAGATGCAGGAAGGTGAAAAATCGACGAAGGATATCGATCGTCACGTCAAGGAATGGATTACGAAAAATCAGGAAAAATGGAACGGTTGGCTTGCTGCGGCTCGTAAGGCGGCCATGTAACAATCGGTAAAGAGTGAACAACAAAGGCCGGAGGGAAATCTCTCCGGCCTTTTATTTGACTTCATTACCAGTCAAATATTCTAGAATATTGTGCCGCAGAATATTTTAAGGTGGAGAGCGATTACTGTTTCAATCGATCAAATAGCTTTTGACCAGCAATTTCTGCTGTTTGCAAAAGCTCATGATCGTCTTTAATGCGACCGGCTTCAAAAAAACCCAAGCCTGCTACAGATTCAACAACATCCAGTCCAATGTCTTTAGAAAAATCAGTGAGTAGTGACAGAGTGTTTCCCATCATAGACGCGTCCGACTGCTCACAAACGGCCGCAGTGACACAAGTTTTTTCCGTCCTTTGGTATTTTGCAATCCATTCCTTGCGGCTATCTGGAAACTGGATGAGGCTGTAACAGCGATCAATAAAACGCTTCATGTCGGAGGTCACAGAATACCAATAGGTTGGAGAAGCTATGACCACTCCCCTGGCTGCGTCGAACTTTTTTATGATCTCGGCAAAATCATCCTTTATTACACACTCCCAAGACTCGCTGCACCCCTCACATCCGCTACAGGCATCAATATTATAATCGCCGAGAAAAATTGATTCTATTTGTGCGCCACCCTTAACGGCAGGAGCTAGTATCGATTGAATAAGGCAGCTTGTATTTCCGTTTTTTCTTCTGCTGCCATTGATAGCTAGGATCTTCATTATTTGACTCCATTCTCGGCAACCTACGTAAATCAGACCCTTGGCAACTTACCCAAAACCGGTGCTGAGGTCAAAAGTAGAGCTGTTCGATAAATTGTTCCACATTGGATAATGAATAGGAAGTCTATTGTGACCGCAAGATTATTGAATATCCCGATTTCCAACACACTCGACCGCTTCCAGGCAATTGTCAAAACTTAGCAGTTGTTATAAGTGCCCAGCACAACCTATAGTCCGCTGCGCTTCGTTTGCAAAAGTCCGGTCAAAATGCGTTCGCGTATATCAAAGGAATTTTGAGGAGTGGTGGCAGCTATTTTGAGCGTGACCAAATCTGACAATGTCCGTCAGGTTAAGTTTAAGCAACTACAACTCAGTCAGTGGTGATTTTTCCTAGCGAACTCCCAGTTCAAGTCATACCGGGTTCCTTTACGCTCACCTGTAACGATCAGAATACCTTTATCAACGAGGTCAGCTAGATCCCGTGTGAGCGTCGCACGACTTCCCTTGACCATCCCTTGATGTTTCTTAGCAGTTAAGCCACCTTCAAAACCACCTTCCCCGGCTTCCAGGAGCTTTTTGACAACCTTGATCTGCCGGTCATTCAAAGAAATATCTGAAATGTTTTGCCAGAAATGAGTGAGGCCCAGCACCTTTTCTATGGTTGCTTTTGATTGGTTCAGTGAGGCCTCAAGGCAGTCAACAAACCAAGATAGCCACTCAGTGATGTCCCCCTGGCCATTTGAAGTGTTTTCCAGGACAGAGTAATAGCCCTCTCTGTTTTCCATGATGGTTGAGGAGAGACTGTAGCACCGCTTGGTTGTTCCGTCTGATTGAGCTAGCGCCATATCCGAGAGTGCCCGAGCGATCCGGCCATTCCCATCATCAAATGGATGGATTGCCACAAACCAATAGTGGGCTATCCCGGCGCGGATGATCGGATCTGTGCTTTTCAAGTCGACATGACTTTTTTCCCACCATTCAAAAAAAACATTCATTTCATGGTCAACACGATCGGCCGGTGGGGCCTCGTAGTGGATTTTCTCTTTTCCTGCACGGCCAGAGATAATTTGCATCGCTTCTGATCGCCATTGCCCAACTTCGATGTCATTTAACCCGGATCGTCCGATTGGAAACAATGCAGCATGCCACGCCTTAAGCCGGTCAGAACTTAGGTTCGGGTTGTCTATATCGGTGGCATCGAGCAGTACATCAACCAGGCCATCAACATTTCGCGGTGGGGATGGCAGCCCCGCAGTTGGTAAGCCAAGCCGCCTGGCGATAGAGGAGCGTACCGCATCCGGATTATAATATTCGCCCTCAAGTTCTGCAGTCTTGACCGCTTCCTGGGTTAACGCTTCAAGTTGGGTTTCCAGCTCAAGATCAATCCCGACAGAGGCGATCTGCTGAAGGAGTTGCCCTTGAAGGCTGTGGCAGCGACTAAGTTTGGGCAGCAGGTGTTCATAGTCTATGTTGAAGTTCGGCCAATTTGGGAATTGCCAGATGTATTTTGCCATTTGCTAAACCTTTGTTTAGAGAGCTGAGGCAAAAGGTTGTTTATATGCCTCACTTGTTGAGGCATATAGTACCGCTATCTTGAGGCATATACAAGTTTATATGCCTCTGATTTTGACTCATAAAATAAAGTTTGGTTCTGTGGTCCTCCTCATTTCCCATTAATTTATCGTTAGTGTGACATATTCTGACACGATTTAAGGGTAGAATCTTTCAAACAATTCTAAATGGAGAGGGAGATGTATATGCGTAAATTGGTTTTGGTTGGCTTGGTGGCTGCGGCATTGATATTTCCGCAGCAGGCTAGGGCTGGAGGCATTCCTGTCTTTGATGGTGTTGGGCTCGCACAGCAAATCACAGGCTACGTTCAAAATCTCATGGATTATGCCGAACAGTTGAATCAACTCAATACTATGAGTAACCAGTATATGACTCAGGTTCAACAGTACCAGCGGGAACTG
>JAUVEB010000124.1 GCA_030595055.1 Desulfuromonadaceae bacterium | reverse complement strand
TTGGCTTTCATCACCTCAACCCCGGCCGGGGTCATACAGACACGGTTCTCTTCGGTTTTAATCTCTTTGAGAATTCCGACAATCATGGCAGCTCCCCTGTTAACAGACTGAGCAATATTCTAGCAGCTATTACAGGATTTTTTCTGCTAAACAGCACGACAATCTTCTTTTCTGCTGAAATTTTCTTCAACTATTATGCAGAGATGTCTCAGAATCTTCAAAACAACGGCCTGAATACTCTGGATGGACACGATGAAGTTTTCATATGGGAAACGAGCAATTTTTCGAGAGATCAAGGAAATCAAGGGATTGTGCGGAGGCGTAGATGTCTACGCCGCACCAGCAACCGTACAGATTGACGCAGAGATTGTGAAAAAGGGCCGTTTTCGGATAAAAACTAGCTGCTGAACCCGATCGCCAGCATCCCTTCCGAGAGGATGTAAACCCCGAAAGCAATCAACAAGCCCCCACTCACCAGACGAATCAATAACGGATGACTGTTGATGACACGAATCTTCTGCCGTGCAGTCTGCGTGGCGTAACCGGCCAACAACATCGGGATGGCAAACCCCAGGGAATAAAATGCCAGCAGGATCAAGCCCGACGAAAGTTTCCCCTCGGAAGCGACCATAGCCAGAACACCGGAGAGCATCGGCCCGACACAGGGAATCCAGACCAGCCCGAGGGTTAACCCCATAACCAGGCCGGACCAACGCCCCTTGCTGCGGGTCTGAATTTGCGAGAAAGCGGTGAAATTTTTGAACAGGTTGATGTCAAACAGCATCAGCAGGCCGAAAAGAATGACAAGCACCCCGGCAGCCTTTTCGAGGGTCGGCATGTAGACGGCAACCGCGCCGCCAAAAATGGAGGTCAGCGCCCCCATCGCCATAAAGCTGATACTCAGGCCGAGGACAATCAACAACGGGCGATACCTGTGATCCTCCTTGCCACCGGTCACAATAATCGGCACCACCGGCAGCACGCAAGGAGAGGCAATACTGGCCAACCCGGCCAGCAGCGCCATAAACAACGAGGTCATACTGAGATCTATCGGTGTCATCATATCAGTTGGAAATCGCTTTCAGCAGGTCACGAATCGCCGACGCCGGATTCACTCCAGGAGGCAGGCGTTTGATCTCCTTGCCACTGCCGTCTGCCAGCAACAACAGGGGTAAACTCCGAACACCAAAGGTATAAAAGTATTGCCGATCGTCAGGCACCGTCGTCTGCACGTAACGCAGATTGACCTTGCCTTTAAACTCGCCGGTCATTTCATTGAGAATACTAACTTGCCTTTTGCAGGGGCCGCCGTTTGGATCAAGAAAAAAGATCAGAAAATGTTCTGCAGCAATTGATGCGGCTTGGTTGGCAACCGCCCCGGCTGCCGGTTTTTCAGGCTGAAACAGCTGTGCCGCGGGTTGATGATCAGAACAGCCGAACAGCGCCAGAAAACAGGCGCCGAGAATAATTTTCTTCAACATGGACAACTCCCGAGAAAAGGTATTCTTATATACAGAATGGTGAATATAATAGTTCTTTGCAATATATGCAAGTCACTTCGACGGGAAAAAACCGTTTCCGGACGGAAACGAACCGGACAGATTGCTCAAAGGATACTTTTACCGAACAGGGAGGCCATCAGCTCCACAGCCATTTTTGCCGTACGGTTCTCGTGGTCGAGAATCGGGTTGATCTCAACAATATCGGCCGCTGCAAGTTTGCCGGTGTCAGCAATAATTTCCATCAATAACTGGGCTTCGCGATAACTCAAACCACCGGGAGAGGGAGTCCCGACACCGGGGGCACTGTTCGGATCCAAACTGTCCATATCCAGGCTGACGTGGAGACGGCTGTGACCTTTCAGATGCTCCAAAGCTTCACGGGTGACCGCCCCCATTCCCCGCTCGTCGAGATCACGCATGGTATAAACCTTGACCCCGCTCTGCTTCAGCCATCGACGTTCACCGCGGTCCAGATCGCGAATGCCGATCATCACCATATCCTTTCCGGACAGCTTCGCTCCCGGCCGACCGATATTCACCAATTCGGGAAAACCCTCGCCGAGCAAAGCAGCAACCGGCATTCCGTGGATATTCCCCGACGGAGAAATCCCGGGCGAATTGGCATCACCGTGCGCATCCACCCAGAGCACTCCAATCGGTTCGCGGCTGGTCACGCCGCCGATGGTTCCGATCGCCAAAGAATGATCGCCACCGAGGAATAACGGAATTTCTCCGTCGGTCACAGCTTGTGCAGCAGATTCATAAACCGCCTGACAGACCTGCTGGACCGCGCCCAGAAAATCGGCCGATTCCCCCGAGAGGGAATCGCGCACCGGAACGTACAGATTCCCCGCGTCGTGAAGTTGATAACCTAAAGATTTGAGCCGCGAAGACAGACCGGCATAGCGGATGGCACTCGGGCCCATGTCGACCCCGCGCTGACTCTGCCCCAGATCGATGGGAACCCCGATAATACGAATTTTTTTTGTCGGCATATCATAATCCTACGACACCGGGGACAGAATTTAATTCTGTCCCCACTTTATGATTTACTGCTTCAGGTTGTTCCACAAATTCATCATGAAATCCTGGGCGTTGGTCAGGATCGCCACCGCCTGGGCCGAACCGCGATTGGCCAGTTTGTCGGCACTGAACTCAGCCATATCAACAATATAGAAAAAGACCGGACGGACACTGCCATCGTCCATCACCCGGTAACTCGGCACCATGTTACCGAAAGCAATGGAATGCAACTGGGTCGCCAAAGCGATCACCGTCGTTGCCTTGCGGGCATGTTCACGCATGGCGTTCTGCGCCTGGTAAGCATCGGCGATCACTCCCGGCAAGGGGCCGTCATCGCGAATCGAACCGGCCAACACGTAAGGGATCTGCTGTTTCTCGCAGGCATAGATAATGCCGTCATTAAGATTCAGATCTTCAATTGTTTGGGCGATGGAACCGCGTTGACGGACTTCGTTAAGGATATCCAGATGATTGTAGTGACCGAGCGGCTGCAATGTCTGTGAGTAGATATCCTGCCCCAATCCGGTGCGAAAACAAGCGGCTTCCAGGTCATGGGTCGCCAGGGCGTTGCCCGCCAGCAGAGCATCACAATAGCCGTTTTCAATCAGCCCCTGCATCGCATCGCGGCTGTCCTTGTCAAAAGCAACCGCCGGACCGAGCACCCAGGTGATGTAGCCATGCTCGCGATCATGGCGCAGAATTTTGTAAAGATCATCATAAGAACGGGAAAAAGGGGTTTCCCGGGTGCCCCGGGTACGGAAAGTAAATTTATCCGTTGTTTCATCAGTCGGCGGATCAAACCCGGTCGTATGAACATAGATCCCCTCTTCACCATTCTCGGTGCGCCCGACGGCAACCGGATCACCCTGTTTGACTCTGCGGGCTTCCACAACGTCCAGCACATTATCCCTGAGCACCAGAACCGCATCCATCCGGCTCTCCGCTGCCAGCAACCACTCTCCGGCCCCCAGATGGATATATTCGGGATAGTTGGAGGTTCCGTGATAATTTACCGGCACCACTCCATCCATGGGAGCGGGCGCAAATTCGGCAGCAGGCGCATCGACCAGGCCGGGCTGTGAGAAATCCGGAGGAATATAGCTGGGGATAATTGGATGCATGGTGCGCTCCTTATCGAACTCAACAAAAATCAGCTCAAATTGAAACCATCATTTCCTTATAGCAAATGATCGAAAAAATTGTGGGACTTTATCGAATTTTGCTGTCTACTGTTCTTCTGATATAACTATTCAGCACAGTACAAAAGACAGTCATTCCGGCAGGATTTTAGCCGAAATCCAGATTTCAGAAGACAGAAAGACTGGATCCCCGATAGCAACACTCGGGGATGACAGACGTTTTTTCTCCTGATCTGATAATGTTGAATAGTTACGAATCATATTTGTTTTACACTGCGTGACAAACCTGTGACAGAAACCGTACAGTGCAAAACGGCTCTGGAGAAGAAAAACCATGGACAATTTCAACCGCTGCAAACTATGTGGAGAAATCGCCGCGCAGCCAACTTATAATCTGGCCGATGCGATTATCTACGTTTGCCGAAAATGCGATTTTCATTTTCTCAACCGGCTTGACGCCATCGATAGCGAGGAGAAAAACCAAACGGGATTGACGACAAAAGCACGGCAGTACATCGATTCCCGCATCGGTGAAAGTGCCTCCTTGCTGCCGAAACGGCTGAAGATGATGCGCAAATTCATCCGCCTGCCGGAAATCCAATGCCTCGATATCGGTGCCGGAGTTGGACAGTTTTTAAACTTACTGGAGCAAAAAAAAGCGCATGGGGTGGGAATTGAGCCGAGCAACCTGCGCAGGGAATACGCCCGGGAGAAACTTGCCGTTGACCTCCGAAAAGAACTTGTCGACGATCTCTACTGGCAGGACAATTTTGTCGATTTTTTCGACGCCGTATGCCTCTGGGATGTCATTGAGCATGTCAATTTTCCCATGGAAACCTGTGCCGCAGCGGTGAAACTCCTCAAACCGGGAGGATATCTGTTTCTCGACACCCCGGACCGGGAAACGCTCCCTTATCGGATGAGTCAAAGAGCCTACCGCCTGAGTCGCGGAAAATTCACATTTTTTTTCCCCAGCTTTTATTCAACAGCCCCCTATGGTCACAAACAGATATTCACCACCGACCAGTTAACCGGCCTGCTGAAGAAAACCGGTCTGAAGATTCAGCGTGTCCGGCACACTTACCGACTCGGAATTTTTCGCGGCGATAAGATTATTCTCGTTGCCCAAAAACCCCGGTGAGCCTCCGACTTTACATTGAGCTTTCGTTTGTGCTATGTCTCCAAGCGATCGTCAATCGATAACAGATTGACCTGACAATACTCAGAATAAATGTGCTCTATGCACAAATCAGCTTCAGGAGCTTTACAATGTACACAGATATCGTCATGGACCATTTCAAAAATCCGCGCAACATGGGCCGGATCGACGATGCGCAGATGTTGATACAGGTCGGCGATCCCGGTTGCGGTGATTCGCTGTTGATTTTCATGAAGATTGAGGACGATGTCCTGGTTGATATCAAATATAAAATCTACGGCTGTGCGGCGGCCATCGCAACATCATCCCTCGGCTCTGAAATGGCCAAAGGGAAAACTCTGGATGAACTTCTGGAGTTTAAAGCCGAAGATGTCAGCAAGGCGCTCGGCGGGTTACCGGATGAAAAAGAGCATTGTTCCAACCTGATCGCCAGTGCGCTGCATGCCGGGATCATCGAATACCGTGTTAATCGCAAGGATCCGGACAAGGAACCGCTTGCGGAACGACAGGTAAGCCCGTTACTCGACCACCAACTGATAGACTCCTGACCACAACAGGGAGCTTTCTCTATACGGAACGTAACAAAAGTGGCAGGCTGCAATGACGCAACCTGCCACTTTTGTTCTTTATCCGGATATCCAGGACTGACGGTCCCGCAGCAGGTTCTTGTATTGTCGGACAGCCTCCTAAGCTGCACCCGTCGCGATTTCCGCGAAACAATGTTCCAGCGCCAAATCGGCATGCAGGGCCGTGGTGTTAAACAGCGGCAGATCGATATCGTCGGGCCCAAGCAACAACGGAATTTCCGTACAACCCAGAATCACCCCTTCGGCTCCCCGGGCACACAGGTTCTCAATAATCGCCAGATAACTGCGTCGAGCGCTGCCGGTGACCTTGCCCTGGCAGAGTTCATCGAAAATGACCCGGTGGACCAGTTCCCGTTCTTTCGCTTCAGGAATCACCACTTCAATCCCGAACTTATCGAGCAACCGCTGACGATAAAAATCTTCTTCCATGGTGTAGCGGGCACCGAGCAGCCCGACTTTTTGCAATCCCTGTTGTTTGATAGCCCGTCCGGCGGCATCCGCAATATGCAACAAAGGCACACTGATCTGCGCTTCAATGGCCGGGGCCACCTTATGCATCAGGTTGGTACAGATCAGGATCATGTCCGCACCCGCCTGTTCCAGTCCAGCCGCTGCGGCCGCCAATTTTTGCCCGGCCCGTTCCCACTGCCCGGAGACCTGATAATTTTCGATTTCGGCAAAATCGACACTGTGCATAAGAATCGGCGCCGAATGCAGGCCGCCAAGACGCTCGCGCACCCCTTCATTGATCATCTGGTAATAGAGAACCGTCGATTCCCAGCTCATACCGCCCAACAGACCGATTGTTTTCACAGGCAACTCCTTTGCTGCAATCTCTTCATTCAAGGAGAGTTCGATAAATTTTCCACACCAACCTCACCGTCATGCTGCTATAAAAACCGAAAAACTGTTTACAAAACAGATACAGTTATATAAAAATTGAACCATAACAGATTTCTGATGGAGTGAATGGATGCGACGGACTGAATTTCGTTACCGCGAGGTTGAACAACACATCATGGCCCTGGTCGATGGGCAGGCAATCAAACCGGGAGACAAACTACCCTCGTTACGAGCCCTGAGTCGCCAGTTGCGGGTCAGCATCTCGACTGTCAGCCAAGCCTACCTTGAACTGGAAAAAAAACAGCTCATCCAATCACGGGAGCGCTCCGGCTTTTACCTCTCTGTCGGTTCCCAGCGACTTCCTTCACCCGCCAGCCGTCCCCGCCCGGCCCTGGTGCCGACGATCAGCAAGCGCAGTGACTTGATCCAGACCGTGCTGGAAGCTCTCGGCAATCGCGACCTGCTCCCCTTCGGCGTGGTCTGCCCGGCCGAAGAGCTGCTCCCGGCCAGAACCCTGGCCCGGATTTCAGCCTCGATCCTGCGC
>JAUVEB010000152.1 GCA_030595055.1 Desulfuromonadaceae bacterium | reverse complement strand
TTCTATACCTGCTCACGATCGCGCAACAAGCAATATTCAGGAACCGGCCTGGGGCTCTCTATCGTCAAACACATTGCCAACCTGTATGGCGGAGCCGTGCGAGTCGAAACCAATGGTGAGGGTGGAAATCGCTTTTTAGTGATGTTGCAAGAAAAACGGGCTCTGCCAGAAGCTAGCTGAAAACAGATCTCTTGCCTCTTTGCGTAAGACGTAGCGGGACGGTACCGGCGGATGAAAAAGAAACAGGCGAAGGCCATCAAGGGGGGTTGGGTTGACAGTTCATTCCACCGATACGGAAGTCTTGCCATCGGGCAGATAGTACACAACTTCTCGGCTTCCCGCGCCGGGGACGGCTTTGCGGTTTTCCGGCGGCTTTTTTTCGGCCACCCAGACGGCATGGCGGTAGCCCCCCTTGCCGGGTCTTTCGCAGCGTACCGTGAAACCGGCGGCGGCGAGGCGCCCTTCGAAGCCGACGTCGGGGTTTTCGCCCCATACCGCAAAAACCCCACCGGGTTTGAGCGCGTCGCGGGTGCGCTCGATGGCGCGGCTGCCGTAGATCGGGTCGTTGAGGCGGTCGGTCTGGGGGTGGGGTCCGCGGTAGAGGTCGAAGATGACGGCGTCGAAGGCCTCAGTAGACGATTGACGAATCAGCTCGGTAACGTCGGCGATTTCAACCGTTACGCGCGGGTCGCCGGCGGCTCCGCCGGTCAGCTCGGCGAGCGGGCCGAGGCACCATTCGAGGATTTTGGGATGGAGTTCAGCAACGACGACCCGGGCAGTTTCGGGCAGGGCGTCGAGGACCGCGCGCAGGGTGATCCCCATCCCCAGCCCACCGACCAGTACCCGTGGACCGGGGTGGTTCTTCAGTCTGCGGCAGCCGAGCTTGCCGAGGGCTATTTCGGAGCGTTGGGCTTTACTGTTCATCAGCACCTGGGTGCCGAGGGTGATGAGGAAATCCCCCTTGCCGCGCCGGCGCAGCTCAAGGGTTCCTTCCCCTTCGGTGGCAAATCGGTCGAGTGTTTTCCAAGGTAGGGCCATGGTGCGTTCCTCGTATAAGCGGGGCCCGGAGGTTGTCGGTTCATGGATGAACCGACAACCTCATAGGTATACTCTTCGGCGCTTGTCCCGGAAGGTCAGCCTGTTGGTGCCATACGGCGTGTTTTCGGCTTGGTTCCGGCACCGTTGCGACCCGTTCCCGGTTTTGCCCCACCGGCATTGCGGCCGGTTCTCGGTCTGGATTTGCCGCTATTGCGACTATTTTTCACTTTTGCTCTGGGAGTATTCTGACGCCCATTGTTGATCGGTTCAGCCGCTATGGAGGGGTCGGGCTCGTAGCCTTCGATGACTTCCTTGGGGACTGTGCGCTTGAGAAGGCGTTCGATATCGCGCAGCAGTTTGAGCTCATCTATGGACACCAGCGATACTGCTTCCCCCTCGTGGCCGGCACGGCCGGTGCGGCCGATTCGGTGTACATAGTCTTCGGGCACGTTAGGAAGTTCAAAGTTGACCACTTGGGGCAACTGATCGATGTCGAGGCCGCGTGCGGCGATATCGGTGGCGACCAGGACACGTACCGCGCCCCTTTTGAAGTCGGCCAGTGCCCGGGTGCGGGCTCCCTGACTTTTATTGCCGTGGATGGCGGCGGCGCGAATGCCGTCTTTTTCCAGTTGTCCGGCGAGGCGATTGGCACCGTGTTTGGTGCGGGTGAAGACCAGCACCTGCTGCCAGTTGCGCGAGCCGATCAGGAACGAGAGCAGTGCACGCTTGCGTTTTTTATCAACCTGATGCACGACTTGAGCGACACTCTCGGCGGCAGGGTTATGGCGAGCCACTTCGATGAGGATCGGCGAATTCAGCAAGCCGTCGGCCAATCGTTTGATCTCGTTGGAAAAGGTCGCGGAGAAGAGCAGGTTCTGCCGCTGTTTCGGCAGCAGAGCGAGTACCTTGCGGATGTCATGAATGAAACCCATGTCCAGCATGCGGTCGGCCTCGTCCAGCACCAGGACCTCCACCTGGGACAGATCCAGCGTCTTTTGGCCGACATGATCCAGCAGGCGTCCCGGCGTTGCCACCAGGATATCGATTCCCTTACGCAGGATATTGATCTGCGGGCGGATATTAACGCCACCGAAAATTACCGCGGAGCGCAACGGCAGATGTTTACCGTAGGTGGCGACACTTTCAGCGACCTGTGCGGCCAACTCACGCGTGGGGGTGAGAATCAGGGCACGCACGGGACGATAACCGTGGGTGGTTTTTTTGGTACTCAGGTGTTGCAGCAGCGGCAGGGCAAAACCGGCCGTTTTACCGGTGCCGGTCTGTGCGCTGGCCAGGATATCGCGCCCTTCAAGTACCACAGGGATAGCCTTGGCCTGGATAGGGGTGAGTTGACTGTAGCCCTGTTCGGACACAGCACGAAGTAGTTCGGCCGATAGGCCGAGGTCATTAAACGTCATGGAAATATAGAACTCCGGAATTGGAACCGGCCCATCCAATGCCTCTGGCAAAGGAACGGTCTTAGGCTGGAAACACATAAACTGGGTGTCTGGGGAATATCGAGAAGAAACTACCGAGGACACAAACAGGTGCCGACCGAAGGGCACCGAGATAATTTTTGAATGTAGCATGAAAACTTCATCGTGTCTATCAAGAAATTCCGGATGGACACGATGAAGTTTTCAGGAATGGGGGAATAGTTTTTCGCAGAGACCCTCAATCACCGGTCGATGGGCCGGTAGATCAAGCAGGGTTTCCCGGCGGGATAACGACCGTGGGATTTCCATGTCGAAGGGAATGCGGGCGACGATTTCACCGCCATTTTCAGCGACGACGGTTTCGATCCGTTTGCCCAATTCCGAGTTGATCCCGGATTTGTTGAGTAACACCAGGTGTGGAATGCGGAAACTCTCCACCAGTTTTGCCAGCCGCCGGTAGTCGGACAGACCACTCAGGCTTTCTTCCAGAACGGCCAGCACCATGTCCACGCCGGTGATGCTGGCGATGGCCTGACAACTGGTGCCGGGAGGACCGTCGATAAGGATGAGATCCAGATCTTTTTCTGCAGCAACCGTTCTTGCTTGTTTGCGGATGTCGGCGATCAGCTTGCCGCTGTTGTCCTCTCCCGGGATCAGATCGGCATGCAGCAGAAAGCCGTTTTCAAGTTGACTGAGATATTTTGTTCCGGAACAGTGCGGCACCATGCCGATACATTTTGCCGGACAGACCCAGGCGCAAGCTGCACATCCTTCACATTCGTCATTGACGGAATAATTTCCCTGTTCATCGAGATCTATGGCGTTAAAAGCGCAAATTTCCGTACAGCGGCCGCATCGCGTGCAGTTTGCAGTGTCAATGTGTGCGACATCCATCGCGTAGTAGTCGCTTGTCGAGAGTTTTTGTAGAGTTAATAAAATCGGTAAATTCGAGGCGTTGACATCGCCATCGACGGCGACGACCTCGGGGAGCAATTTGAGCAGGGCGGCGGTGACGGAGGTTTTTCCTGCCCCGCCTTTACCGCTCATGACGGCAATCTGTCGGATCATGGTTTATCTATCTCCGCAGCAACTGCCTGTTGCAACAACCGGCAGATTTGCTGATCACTCTGGCTGAGAATTTCACCGTTGAGCAGGGCCTTATGGTGTTCCGTCTTCAGGGGGATTGAAGCCGCCAACTTGAGACCGCGCTCTGCCAACACGGAAGTCAGTTGTTCATCGCCCTGCGATTTGTTGGCAATGATCACCACTGATTTCTGTAAATTTTTCAGAATATCGAGCGTCTGCAGCATATCGTGGATGCCGAACGGGGTCGGCTCGACCACCAGGACAACCAGGTCGGCCGGTTTAATGGCGGCAACTGCGCCGCAGGAATTTCCCGGGGGACCATCGATAATTACGGTCCCCGGCGAATCGATCCGCTGAACAATATCCTGAATCAGGGTCGTGCCGCGGGTTGAGCCGATGTCCAAATCACCAATAATTGTCCGGGCTCCGCTTTTGCCGGAATGACCGGTGCGTACCTTGCCGATACTTGCTTGTTTATAGCTGATGGCCCCTTCCGGACAGACCTCGCGGCAAAGATTGCAACTGTGGCACAGGGTTTCGGTCAAATAAATGTGGCCGGCAACCTTGTAGAGGGCATTGAAGCGGCACTCTTTGGTGCATACACCACAGGCGCTACAGAGTGACTCGTCGATTTCCGGCTGCGGCTGGGAAACCGCCCGGATTGTTTCATTCTCGGGTTGCAGAAAATACTCACCGTTGGGGGCATCGACATCCAGATCATAATAATCTGCCTGAAAAATATGGGCAAGGGAGGTGGCGATGGTGGTTTTGCCCGCACCGCCCTTGCCGCTGACCACTGAGATAATCAAAATCAGGCGCCGCCGCCGCAGACCTGGTCCTGACTGATCGGGCCGATCTGTCCTTGTAAATAGGCATCTATCGTTTCCTGAATGGTGCGGCCATGTCCCGAATAGACCTCAATACCCTCTTGCTGGAAGCCCATCAGGGGACGACCGCCGATGCCGGCGACGACCACCTTGTTAACATCCCAGCCCTTAAGCAGGGCAACCGGTACCGAACATCCGCCGACAACATGGCCTCCGTTTTCCAACGACTGGACAGCGACAATTTTGTCATCGGCAATATCGACCAGTGTGTAGAAAGCGCACTTGCCGAAGTGCCCGGAGCGGATTGAGTTGAGTCCATCTTCGCTATCCGAAGGGATAGCAACGCGGACAGCCCCTGCGGCAACAGCTTCGGCCGGGGCAGCTTCTACATCAATCTGTGCATTATTCTGAACATTGGCAACCAGAGTGCCATGCAGCGCTTGACCCAAAACCTCGGCAACGGTTCCGGTGGTCTCCTCGACATAGCGGATACCGGCTTTTTCCAGGGCATCAGAGGCCTTGGGGCCGACCCTCCCGGTGTAAACAACCTCAACATTTCGTTCGGACATCAATTGGGCGGCGCCGGTTCCGGCACCGTTGCTCGCATTGACGCCTTCTTTGTTGTCGACAGCGTAAACTTCCATGGTTTCACTGTTGGCGATCATGAAAAACGGGGCTCGACCGAAATGGGAATCAACCGGCGAGTCCATGTGCCCTTCTTGAGCGGTGACTGCAATAATCATTTTTATCTCCTGTTATGTAGATGGACCGTGCAAACGATCACCTGTTTATTATGTGCATATGCACAATATTATTGTGACCGCTTTTTGTCAAGCAGGTTTTTAAAACTGGCGATCAAGAAAGTGTATTGTATGACTTTTGGCATATTTTTAATACCCTGGGCGCTAAAAACAGCTGCCGGCGTCCGCAGTCATCAATAACCGTCACAGGAAAAGCCTCGCGAGAGCCTAACGACCGGCAAATATTCTGCTATGCTGACATCTTGTCAACCCCGGATCGATCAACTTTTCGGAGGGACTTAAGTAGGGCAATATGATTTGGACGTTGGCCTGATTCTGGAGAACCTCTATTCAACAAGGAAAAACATTGAGCCATTTTTTTGATCGATTCTCCGGTACCGGTTATATCTGTGCCCATCGCGGGGCACGCTCG
>JAUVEB010000015.1 GCA_030595055.1 Desulfuromonadaceae bacterium | reverse complement strand
TCTGCATTTTTCCACTTCTTCTGTTCTGCATCCCAGGCATCCTTGTAAAACCTGGGCAACAGGTCGTACTTTTCTATCAATCGTTGTTTCATATTGCGGCTGGACAAAAAATCAAGCAATTGCTGATTGCCGCCTGCAAGGTCACTTAACTTACTCATGGCGCTTTGATCAACCGCAACAAGTGTTGAGTGCCAAGACATCGATAAAGGTTGCAAAACAGCTTCTGAGCGGTAGGTTACGGGGAGCACAAAGAGAACCATGACAACTGCAATCAATGTACTTATTCCCGTGAACAGGCAAATAAATACTCGCGCTCCCCAGATCACATTCCAGTATTCCAGCAAATCAATTTTATCCTCCGCATAGTCCGTATATGGAGGCTGTGACGGAACGTGAGATCCTGCTTTTTCTAACTTATCTTCTTGTTCAGTCGGCATCGGCAATCCTCAAATTAATACTGACGCATTTTATTCGGTTGACGATCTAGTTTGTACGGGCGTATTTCGCAAAGGTCAAAACCTCTTTGTTCAAACCCTTTACCCCTTTACCCCTTTAGCCGCTGATTTCGCGGATTAGCGCTGATTAGGGTCAAATGCTTAACCATAGATCTGAGCTTTTTGGTGTGGATCTAATCTGCGTCAATCGGCGTAATCTGTGGCTAAATTGCCTTTAGGAAACATGGGGGGGGCAGATATTTACTCTTTCTGCGTTCAATGGATTTAATCACTCAACTCCATACAGATACAAATCTGTTTCAAGAAACTATCGACATCATCCAGACTGCCGAGGATCTGCCCACAAATAATTTCTTGATCGATTTTTTCATAATCGTGGGCCAAAAAGTTTCTAAACCCGGCAATTCTGGCAAAGTGATAAGCAAAGCCCACATCAAGAATAGAATTTTCACCAAGAATATCAAACGCTTCGGCATAGGACTGTGGTATACGCAAGCCCTTATGTTTTATGACCAATTCAGACAGCACAATACAACTATCTGACACCAGATAGAGATAGTGAAGTAAGGCTCCTCGATACACAGGATCCGTTGCGAACTTGGTGCTGCAATCGGCCTTTATTGAACGGATTATTGCAAGATGCTCCTTGATCCGGCCTACCTGCTGTCGTATGCGCTCCATTAAACCCCCATGGCGTAGCGTCGTTGAAATTTAAAATCTGTGCATGCATGTAGCACTCGAAGCTCAAATATGTCTCTGGCATCATCATCTATCGAATAGAGGATCTTGCCATGCCTGATGATTTGATCGTTGAGTATAAGATTGCCGGACATATCCAGCAGAACCAGATCAATATCGTTTCTTTTCAATTGTCGACACAGGTCGGCATAGATGTAAAATTTTAACGCTATAGCTTTTTCTTTGTCCTTACTACGCAACAACAGTGCAATATCAATATCGCTGGAAGGGGTAACTGCTCCCTGTGCAACAGAACCAAACAGGTAAGCGGCAATGATATCTTCATCATATTTGGAGAAAATCGGAGCAAGTTCAGTCTGTAAACGTTCAATATCCATTGTCAATATCCACTTCTGAATTTCTGAAGGGAGGCAGGCACCTTTTAATCTGACATTTAATCTTTGGCCGCTGATTTCGCGGATTAGCGCTGATTAGAGTCAAATGATTTAATCATAGATCTGAGCTTTTGGTTTGTTTAGATCTAATCTGCGGATATCTGCGTAATCTGCGGCTAAATTGTCTTTAAAAACAAAAGTATCAAGTATTTCTTTTAGCTATGTTCGAACCCTTTACCCCTTTACCTCTTTAGCCGCTGATTTCACGGATTAGCGCTGATTAGGGTCAAATGCTTTCAACCATAGATCTGAGCTTTTGGTTTAGATTTAATCTGCGTCCATCTGCGTAATCTGCGGCTAAATTGTCTTTAAAACAAAAGTGTCAGCAGTTTACTTTTAGTTACGTTCAAACCCTTCACTCCTTTTGCCGCTGATTTCACGGAACTTCTGAAGGGAGGCAGGCACCTTTTAATCTGACATTTAATCTTTGGCCGCTGATTTCGCGGATTAGCGCTGATTAGGGTCAAATACTTTCAACGATAGATCTAAGCTTTTGGTTTAGATTTAATCTGCGTCCATCTGTGTAATCTGCGGCTAAATTGCCTTTTAAAAAAGTGGTGTAGGTATTTACTTTTAGTTACTTTCAAACCCTTCACCCCTTTTGCCGCTGATTTCACGGAACTTCTGAAGGGAGGCCAGTGACCTGGACGGGGCAGCTGCCGGCGAACAACTGAAGCAAACCAACATACTTCCGACCAACAACAGTCACCGGCAGTTTTTGAATAATATCAAGGAACGCATGAATTTAGATGGCAAACGCAATACCGGTAGTGACCGCAATCCGGAAAATAATTTCCGTTAAATCCTTAAACAATCGGAGGGTTGGAACCCGATCCAGTTTTTCCAGCACCACGACGGTATCGCCAGGCATCAGCTTCTGACCATAGATACTGGAGAACAGACCTTTCTGTTGTGCAGAAACCACTTCACCATTGGCCTTCTGCACGTAAATATAGTCCTTGTCGGCATCCTTGGTCGGGCCGCCGCTCAATTTCAGGTAATCTCTAACGGTCAGTTTGGGTTCGTAAACAAAGGAGTTCGGCGAATAGACACTGCCGACGACAGCGATAAAATCCGGTTTGTTCGGAACATACAAACTGTCGCCATCACGGAGTTCAAAATCGTGGAGAGTTTTGGAAAAATCGGCCAACGGGCCCAGCCGCAAGCTGATGCGGCCATCCGCCTTGATTTGTTTCATCTCGGCGATCAGTTTGCCCGCAGCCTCACCGCTCAATTCTGCCGCGGCAACACCTTCTTGAGAAACAGCAAGCTGGCTCGCCTCAGCGACTGTCCGCTGCACATCAAGTTGCAGGCGGTCGATCATTTTGTCAATATTGCGTTGTTGAATCTGTTGTGCCTGCTGCGAGGAAAAACGCGCACCATAGAAGTAAGCCTTATCGGTAAAACCACCGGCCCTGCGTATAACATCGGAGAGGCGCTCTCCTTTCTGGAGACTGTATCGACCGGGATAGAGAACTTCCCCTTCGATGGTCACCGTGGGGATGTGAGTCGCTTTAGCCACTTTAGGAACCATGACAAAGTCATAGGGCTGAAGTTGAAAATCAGCTTGTTGCTGAAAATCGATACTTTTATGCCGGATCATCGATTCGTCCTGCTGAATCACCACCTGGGTAACTTCAACTCTATCCAGCTGAGCACCGAACACAGGGCCACCGGCCATGTCGATCAGGTCTCGGACACTCAACGACTTACGCCAGAGATACTCACCCGACTTACGAACAGCACCGGAAATCCGCACCGACTCATCAAAATCATAATCTTTGCGCGACAACAATTCGATTTTATCGAATGGCTGTAGGAGCATAGTCGTCCCTGAATCCAGCCGCTCAAGATCCAGTCGCTGTACCTCATACTGTAAAATATCCGGATCATAACGATAGAGGTAAGCACTGCCCTTGATGAATTCATGATCTTTGATACCACCGGCCAATGCGATTAAATCCACGACAGTGAGACCCGGGGTAAAGGCATAAGTATTCGGCCGCCAAACGGCACCGGAAATACCGACCGTTTCTTTAATACCCAGCTCCTCACGTGACAAAACCTCGATTCTGTCATAAGGCAGTAAAGGAAGATTGTAACTGCCTTCAAGTAGCTGCTGCAGCGGAAATTTTTGGACTTCATAACGTGTTGTCTGTTCATTGAAATGATGCAGCAAGCCATAGTCCGTCAAAGCTTCCGGCTTGAGAGCCGCCACGTCGTTAAGAACATCAGCTAACGTCATGTCTGCAACGTAGGAAAAGACCTGCGGTAGATTGACATGCCCAACAAGGCTCACCACCCGGGCTTGAGTTTCCGGGGCAAAGGGAATTTCCAGAAAGTCCCCCGACTGAACCTGAGTTCCGGCAGCGTCCTGAACCGCAAACACCTGAAACTCACTGTCATTCTGATAACGCTTGACATAGAAGCTGCGTTTATAAGCATTCGGCAAATAGCCACCGGCATAATCAATAAACTGTGCTAATGACTTTTCGCCTGACATTTCATAGATAGCCGGTTGCTGAACTGCGCCGGCCACAGCAACCATATCGTTAATCCTTGGAACAAAAATCACATCCTGATTACGCAGAACCTTATCCCCCTTACGACTCCCTTTGAAAACCAGGTCATAAAGGTCGAATTCTGTCGCCGGCGTCCCGCTGCGATAAAGCTTAATTTTACGCAGCGTTCCGGACTTATTCACCCCGCCGGCGGCCTGCAATCCTTTGAACAGAGAGGAGAAGGCGGGAACAACGTGCAAACCGGGCCTGGCCACTTCACCGATTACATAGATTTCAACACTGTGCAACTTTTCGAGGGCGAGGCTGATATTGATCCCCTGCATATACTTAAGGGCTTCATTTTTAATTTTCCCCTCTAAATACCCCAACTGTTCACCGGCGACAGGAACAACACCGATCTTGGGGACATTAAGGCTTCCATCTGCTTCAACCACGGCAACATATTCGGTATCGACAGAAGCGCCCCACAACCGTATCCGTAATTGATCACCAGGAGTGACAACATACTCATCACCCGGAACGACAATTTGAGGAACAGCGGTGCTGGAGGTGGAGAAAAGGTTGTAACCGAATTGTTTTAAATCACTGGCAAGTTCGGATTGAAAGTGTTTACGGAATTGTTTTTCGAGGGCCGAAACTATGTCATTCTCAGCGGTAGCCTCGGTAGCCAACAAGTCGACCTGTTCGGTCCCTGCTTCGCGGGCAGCCCCGTTCTCTCTTCCTTTGATGGAGGTTATACCAGTGCGACGTTTTTGCACTTGAGCCAGGATATCCTCATAGGACCTCACCCGGCCTGAAAAGTATTGTTTCTGCAACTTCTCCTGCACATCCAGCGGCAGGTTCTGAAACTTTTCCAGAGCCTGTGTCTGATCAAGTGAAAAAGCCGGCACACCGAATGACATCAGGAGCAACAGAAAAATACTGGTCAAAATCCCAAAAAGATGTGTTTTTTTCATAATAACCGTCAAATCCACAACCGCAATAAATAAAAAAAACTACTTAGTTCCCATCCGGGAATGGCCCTTTTTCACAATCTCGGCGTCAATCTGCACGTTTGCTTGTGCAGCGTAGACAGCTACGCCTCCGCGCAACCGCTTGATTTCCTTGACCTTGAGAAAAATTGCTCGTTTCCCATATGAAAACTTGCAGCGCACCCATCCAGAGTTTCCGGATGGGTGCGAGACTAACAGCCGGCATATTATATATCAATCACTTTATCCCTAAGCAATCGGCCGCAAACCCAGTAATGAACCACCCCGCCGCAGGCAGCGGGGTATCAAAAGAAAATTCGAACATCTCATCGCAGCAAGCTGCGAGGGATTAGGCCCGAGGAGATTTAAGCAAAAAAAAAGAGACCAGGTTAATAACCTGGTCTCTTGAATTTTTTGGAGCGGGAAACGAGATTCGAACTCGCGACGTCAACCTTGGCAAGGTTGCACTCTACCACTGAGTTATTCCCGCTCAGTCAGGCCCGTCAGTAACGAGCGGATGCATTTATAGCAAAACGGTTTACAGGGTGTCAATAAAAAATTACGTTTTTTTTCATTGGTAAAAAATCATTACAAATTAGCATGTTAGCTATTTCATAAAAACCCTGAAGAACTTCGCCAGATAATCCCAGCCCGACCATAGCGTCAGCACAAAGGCGATATAAAAGAAAAACATCCCGACATTGTGAAACGAAGGGTGAAGAAAATCGAACTGAACGCCGAAAAACCAATAATAAGGATAATGCAATAACAATCCGACAATGGCCACCATCTGAAAGATCGTCTTGTATTTACCCAAAGGGCTCGCAGCAATGACGATTCCTTCAGACGAGGCAATGGAGCGCAGTCCGGTCACGAGCATTTCCCGGGCAAGAATTAAAAAAACCGCCCAGGCCGGAACGCGATCAAGCGGGATCAGCATGATCAAAGCCCCCATGACGATCAATTTATCCGCCAGCGGGTCCAAAAACTTGCCGAGCACGGTCTCAATGTGCCACTTGCGCGCCAGATATCCGTCCAGCCAATCGGTAATCGCCGCTAAAGAAAAAATAATCGTTGCCCAGAAACAGTTTACCGGGGATTCAAACATCAGCAGGATAACCACCACCGGCACAGCAGCGATTCGTGCCAAGGTCAAAATATTCGGCAGGTTCATCAATTTAACGTCTTGACTCATCAAAAATTACCTTTTAAGCGACGATAATAATCGTAATAATACTTGACCCGTTTGACATAATTCCGGGTTTCCTCATAAGGGGGAATCCCGCCGAATTTACGCACGGCATTCGGACCTGCATTATAGGCGGCCAGGGCATAATCGAGGTTCCGGTCAAAAGAATCAAGCATTTTACGTAAATAGAATGAGCCGCCATGAATTGACTGACCGGGATCAAAAGGATTGCTGACACCAACCTCAACAGCGGTTTCCGGCATCAACTGCATCAACCCCTGTGCCCCCTTTCGGGAAACCACCCGCGGATTAAAATCACTCTCGACCTTAATGACCGCTTTGATCAAGGCAGCATCCAATTGAAATTTATCCGCAAAATGGCTGATCAGTGTTTCCAGCTGGTACGTCTCTCCCTCCTGTCGATAAAAACGAAACTGACCGCTGCTCGGCACATTGGTAAAATGCAGCTTGCCGTTCTCGTCGATGTGCCGATAGATCGCACCATGAGCAGGCAGAGTCATTGGCAGGAAGACCGAGAAGAACAGGAAAACAATCAGCTGACGGCTTTTTATGAACATTTTATAACCTTAATGGATTTATGCTTGAAATACAACCATAACAACCGCGAACTCCTTGACATCAATGATGCCGCACCCGATAATGCCGCAGATAAATTTCAAGCATTGCCACCAACCATCTGTCCAGACGCCTGCGAGGACACATAACCGATGAACATCACATCTGATTTTCTGGTCATAGGCACGGGAATTGCCGGTTTATCCTACGCCTTGAAGGTTGCAGACCAGGGGCCTGTTTCACTGATTACCAAACGCGATATCGACATCACCGCGACACAGCTGGCCCAGGGCGGTATTGCTGCCGTGACTTCCCCGAAGGACAGCTTTTCTTCCCACGCTGAGGATACCATGGTCGCCGGGGCCCAACTGCCGAATCGGGAGATTGTCGATCTGGTGGTTGAAGCCGGTCCCAAAGCCGTGGCGGATCTGATCGACTGGGGGGTCAATTTCAGCCGCAACGAAGCGAATCAGTACGACCTGACCCGCGAAGGCGGTCACAGTCACCGGCGAATTCTTCACGCCAAAGACGCAACCGGTCGTGAGATCGAGCGTGCCCTGGTTGAAGCGGCACAAAAACACCCCAATATCACCCTGTATCAACAGCACATTGCCGTTGATCTGATTACCGAGAACAAGGTTCTGCAACAAACACTCGATGTCAACCGCTGTCTCGGAGCCTACATTCTCGACATCAAAAACAATAAAGTTATGACCTTTGGCGCCCGTTTCACCGTGCTGGCCACGGGTGGGGCGGGTAAAGTCTACCTGTACACCTGCAACCCGGACATTGCGACCGGCGACGGTGTCGCCATCGGCTGGCGTGCCGGGGCCGCTGTCGCCAACATGGAGTTCATGCAGTTTCACCCCACGACCCTGTATCATCCCCATGCCAAATCGTTCCTGATTTCCGAGGCGGTGCGCGGCGAGGGAGCGATTCTGAGACGCCGTGACGGTTATGCTTTCATGTCTGATTATCACCCGCTTAAAGATCTGGCACCACGGGATATCGTCGCCAGAGCAATCGACAATGAAATGAAAAAACATGGCGATGATTGCGTCTTTCTCGACATCACCCACAAAACTGCCGACTATATCCGTGATCGCTTTCCAATGATCTACCAGACCTGTCTTGAGTACAACATCGACATGACCAGGGAACCGATCCCGGTTGTCCCGGCAGCACACTACCTTTGCGGCGGCCTGCAAGTGGACCGCAATGGTGAAACCTGCATCCGCAACCTGTTTGCCATCGGCGAAGTCGCCTGCACCGGTTTACATGGAGCCAACCGCCTGGCCAGTAACAGTCTGCTCGAAGGAATCGTCTTTGCCAAAGCAGCTGCGGATGCCTCCCGACAGCGATGCAGCGAAAGCTATCCACCCCTGCCGCCGATAGAACCCTGGAATTGCGGTAGTGCCACCAACAGCGACGAAGAGGTTGTCGTGGCCCACAACTGGGACGAAGTCCGCCGCAGCATGTGGAATTATGTCGGCATCGTGCGTTCCGATAAACGCCTGCACCGGGCGCTACGGCGGATCAATCAGATTCAGGAAGAGATTATCGAATACTATTGGGACTTCTATCTTACTTCTGATCTGATTGAACTGCGCAATATCACCACCGTGGCCAAACTGATTATTCAGAGTGCCCTGATGCGCCGGGAAAGTCGCGGACTGCACTTCACCATCGATTATCCGCAGACCGATGACGAAAATTTCTGCCACGACACGGTGATCCCCGGGCCACGCAGTCCGGCAACACAAAATCAGGCGACCTGAAAGGATTCGATTATGGACATCGATACAATCAGGAAAAGAATCAATCAACTGGACGATGAACTGTTGCGTATTTTTAACGAGCGAGCAGCCCTAGCCCTTGAGATCGGCCAGATCAAAAAAACTCTTGATCTGCCGATCTACGATCCAAAACGGGAAAAGCTGATTTTTGAGCGGATGAAAGGGATCAATCCAGGCCCGCTGGACAATGCGGCAATTGTACGCTTATTTGAACGGGTGATTGACGAAAGTCGCAGCCTGGAACGTATCCGCTCGAAAGGGAAATAACTGTCATGCTGGTAATCATGAAAAAAACGGCGACTGAAGACGACCTGCAGCAGGCCAAGCAATTCCTGGTCGAGCAGGATTGTGACTTTCACCAGTCGACCGGTGCCGATCGGATTATTCTCGGCGTGGTCGGCGACACACGAGACATTGACCAGGACGCCCTGAGACAACTGCCGGGGGTTCTCGATGTTTACCGGATCCCGGAAGAAAACTGAAAAAAGGGGTGTTGATCTGATGATCAACACCCCTTTTCAACAACGGGATCTAACCGACCACTTCAGATCGGGTAAAGACCGCACGCAGCTTCTGCCCGGCCCCTTCAATCGCTTCCCGTGCACCTTCTTCGCGATCCACCAGGGTGACGATACCAAGCACTTCCAGACCTTCTTCCTGAGCCCGCTCGACCGCTTTTAACGAGGAACCGCCCGTGGTGGTCACATCTTCCACAATCACCACCCGAGAGCCGGGCGGCAAATTTTTACGCCCTTCCAACCATTGCCCGGTTCCGTGACCTTTAGGTTCCTTACGAATGATAAAAGCATGCACATCGACACCCTCCAAAGCTGCAGCAATAGAGGTTGCAGTGGCAATCGGATCAGCTCCGAGAGTCAGCCCGCCAACACCGTGAATCGGACCTTCGAACTGCTGAACCTCCGCCCAGAACGCCTTGCCGACCAGCAGTCCGCCTGTGGCGTGCAGGGTGGTTTGCTTGCCATCAAAATAGAAGTTACTTTTCCGCCCGGAAGCCAGGGTCACTTCGCGTTCTTCGTAAGACATTTCCACCAGAATCGGCTTTAACTGCTCCTTGACATTCATCTTCACTCTCCTTGAATTTACTTTAATAATACTATCTCAACTAATTGATTAATCAGAATAAACCCAACTGATTATCTGCTTTCAAACGAGGAAATTTGACCGGATACTTACCACTGAAACAGGCATCGCAAAAATCTGTCCCGCCATCACCGAACTTCCGAACTGCCGTATGCAGACCTTCGATTGACAGGTAACCGAGGGAATCCGAAGTAATGTAGCGATTAATCTCTTCAATTGTGTGAGACGCAGAGATCAGTTCTTTACGTGATGGTGTATCGATACCGTAAAAACAGGGAAAACTGGCCGGCGGACTGGAAATACGGATATGAACTTCTTTGGCACCGGCATTGCGGATCATTTTAACGATCTTGCGGGAGGTGGTTCCACGAATGATCGAGTCATCAACAACGATGATCCTTTTCCCCTCAATAATATCCCGGACCGGATTCAATTTAAGTTTGACACCGAAATGGCGGATCGACTGCTGCGGCTCGATAAAAGTCCGGCCGACATAATGGTTTCGAATCAATCCCAGCTCCAGCGGCAGCCCGGCCTCTTCAGCATAACCCATGGCCGCCGGCACTCCGGAATCCGGCACGGCAATGACAATATCCGCATCAACCGGGTACTCACGTGCCAGTTGATGACCGAACTCCTTGCGTACGGAATAGACCATCCGGCCGAAAATTCGGCTGTCTGGACGGGCGAAATAGATGTATTCGAAAATACAGGGGGTATTTCGGGTTTCCTTGAAGGGGAAAAATGATTTCAGGCCGTCTTTATCAACGACGATCATTTCCCCGGGGGCCAGTTCGCGGATAAATTCGGCCTCGATCAAATCAAATGCACAAGATTCAGACGCAACGACGTAGGCACCATCCAGTTTACCCAAGCTTAAGGGGCGGAAACCGTTAGGATCACGGACCGCCAACAGCCGGGTTTCCGTCAGAAAAACCAGGCTGTAAGCCCCCTTCACCTGGTGCAAAGACTCACAAACCCGCTCAACCAGAGAATCGGACTGAGCCCTGGCAATCAGATGAATGATGGTTTCCGTATCGGCTGTGGTGGAAAAAATAGAACCACTTTTCTCCAGCCGGTTACGCAATTCCTCGGCATTGACCAGATTACCGTTATGGGCCACGGCAATGCTGCCGCGGGAATAATCGACCATAATCGGTTGACAGTTTTTCTGGTCATTGCCGCCGGCCGTCGAATAACGCACATGACCGATCGATGAGCGGCCCGGGAGTCGATCGAAGATATCTGTCTTTTTAAAGACATCCGAAACCAACCCCATCCCCAAATGAGCATTCAGGTACATGCCGTCGGCAGCAACAATACCGCAACTTTCCTGACCACGGTGCTGCAGAGCATAAAGCCCCAGATAGGTCAGGTTTGCAGCTTCAGGGTGTCCGAAAATACCGAACACACCACATTCTTCATGTAATTTGTCAAACATCGCTACAAGTGTCTCCTCAGACTTATCTGTTTTATAGCAACTCTTCGCGAATGAAATTCACCGCATTCCGATATAACCACAGGCCCATCCCCTCTTCCGGCAGATCTTCACGGGTCCAGCGCGGGTGATGCGTGCGGTGAAGATAAGCTTCCGGGTGGGGCATCAGGCCGAATAACCTTCCACTCGGATCACAGACCCCGGCAATAGCAGCCAGGCTACCATTCGGATTATCGGGATAAACCATCGTCGGTTGCCCATCCGCGTCGGCATATTTGACGACTGATAAATGCTGCTCTTCCAGCCGCTGCAACGTCTCCCGGCTATCTGCGACAAATTTCCCTTCGCCGTGCCGGACCGGCAAATAGAGCTTTTCCAGCCCCCGAGTAAAAACGCAAGCTGATTCAGGATTGACCTTCAGCCAGGTCCAGCGATCTTCAAAACGACCGCCATCATTGATGGTCAATGAACAGCTTTGCTGTTGATTTCCTGCCAGTGCGGGAAGCAGGCCCATCTTGACCATAAGCTGGAAGCCGTTACAAACCCCCATAACCAGTTTTCCGTCAGCGACAAACTGCTTCAGCTGGTCGGCAATGGTTTGCTCACTGTCGGCAACTCGGGCATACAATAACCGATTCGCCCCCGCTTTGGCACTGCCCAGATCATCGCCGTCAAGAAAACCGCCGGCCAGGTTGAGCAGGTGATAATCTTCAAGCTTAACCCGACCGGCGAGCAATTCGGCAATATGGACAATTTCAGAGACTTCAGCTCCCGCCTGACGGCAGGCAAAAGCGACCTCCCGCTCACAATTGGTGCCGTTACCGGCAATGACCATCGCTTTGACAGTTTTGGACATCTTACATCTCCCGTAACGGCGCTTGCCACGCCTCTTTCAATTGATCAATCGGTGCACTGATCACCGAATCCCCTGCCTGCCCGGTGATCGACAGCAGCGGTTCGGCAACAACCTTTCCGAGCAGTTGGCAACTCTGCCCCCGGAACAGGCTTTCGAACCCGGTCTGATCTACAGGTTTCACAGTTACCAGCAGTCGGCTCTGGGATTCAGAAAAGAGGATTTTGTCGTCACGCATTTCAGCATCGACCGCTACGTCCGCCAGTGCCACGCGCATGCCGTAACCGCCGGCAAAAGCTTTTTCAGCCAAAGCCACCCCGAGGCCGCCATCGGAGAGATCATGACAGGAAGCGATGACGCCCTGTTGTTGGGCCTGATGCAATGTACGATAACGCAACAAAGCGGTTTCGGCATCAACCTGCGGCACTTTACTGCCAAGCTCGCCCTGCCCTGCATAATATTCCGAACCACCCAGTTCATCGCAAGTATCACCGAGCAGGTAAACCAGGTCGCCGGGACGTTTGACATCCATCGATACCGCTTTGCGAGCATCCTCAATTTTACCGATGACCGAAAACAGCACCGTCGGTGGAATCGAAATCTTGGTGTCACCGATCTGGTAATCGTTTTTCATCGAATCTTTACCCGAGATCAGCGGCACACCGAAGGCGACGCAGTAATCATAGAGCGCCTTATTGGCCCGTACCAACTGTGCGGCTTTGTATTCGCCATCCGGAGTCTTGTCGCTTTTGACCGGATCGCACCAGCAGAAGTTGTCCAGCCCGGCAACGTGATCGATGTTACCGCCGACCGCAACAAAATTGCGCAGCCCCTCGTCGATCGCACAAGCCATCATATGATAGGTATCGATATCGCTGTAGCTCGGACAGATACCGTGCGAGACCACCACCCCGACAAATGAATCGAGCAACGGTCTGAAAACCGCAGCATCCGAGGGACCATCATTGGCAACCCCGACCAGTGGCTTAATCACCGTTCCCGCCTGCACCTCGTGATCGTAACGCCGCACCACCGATTCCTTGGAGCAGATGTTCAAACGACCGAGCAGTTTCCGGAGCTCGGCAGTTAAGTCCTGCGGCTGTGAAAATACCGGTTCAACCCGTGCCTGCGGCTGCCATTTGGCCGGGAGAACCATCTGCGGAACCCCTTCATGGAGAAATTTCATCGATAGGTAGGAAACCGTCTTCCCTTCAAAGAGGCAGTGAAAATATCCCGAGTCGGTAAACTGCCCAAGGTCGGTCGCCACGACATCCATCTCTTTGGCCAGGGAGATAAATTCAGCCAGATTCTCGGCAGGAACCGCCAGGGTCATCCGCTCCTGGGCTTCGGAAATCAGGATTTCCCAGGGGTGTAGACCTGAATATTTAAGCGGAGCCCGATCAAGATGCAGTTCGCAGCCACCGGTGTCTTCAGCCATCTCGCCAACCGATGAGGAGAGACCACCGGCCCCGTTATCGGTGAAGGAATTGTACAAACCACGATCTCGGGCAATCGTCAGAAAATCGAACATTTTACGTTGGGTAATCGGATCACCGATCTGCACCGCGGTCACCGGTGAACCTTCGTGCAACTCTTCGGAGGAGAAGGTGGCCCCGTGGATGCCGTCCTTGCCGATCAGACCACCGGTCATGACAATATGGTCGCCCACCTGAACCTTTTTCTCATGGCAGGGCTTACCGTGCAGCAAGCGTGGCATAATTGCTGCCGTTCCACAGTAAACCAACGGCTTACCGGCAAACCGCTCATCAAAGACGAGTGAACCGTTAATCGTGGGGATACCGCTCTTGTTGCCACCATGCTCCACACCCTCAACAACGCCCTCAAAAATACGCCGCGGATGAAGCAGTCTCGGGGGCAGTTCTTTTTCCAGAAAGGGTGAGGCAAAACAGAAAACATCGGTATTGAAAATCAGTCGGGCACCCATGCCGGTACCGACACCGTCGCGATTGACACCGACAATGCCGGTCAACGCGCCACCGTAAGGATCAAGGGCACTCGGTGAGTTATGTGTTTCAACCTTAAAAACGAGACTCCAGTCGTCAGTAAACTCAATAACACCGGCGTTATCCTTGAAAACTGATAGGCAAAAATCCTTATCGCCCATCTTTTCACGGATATCACGGGTTGCCCCGACAATATAGGTTTTAAACAGGGAATCGATCGTTTCCTTGTTGCCGTTTTCATCTTCATACTCGATCTTTGCGGAAAAGATCTTATGCTTGCAGTGTTCACTCCAGGTCTGCGCCAAGGCTTCCAGTTCGACATCGGTCAGTTCCGCGCCGAGCCCGACCTTCTCCCGTTCGACGACCACCTGAGGGTCGGCAATATGCCGCTGAATCTTCTGCATCTCTTCGAGATTCAGGGCCAGCATGCCCACGCGGCTGATGTCGAGCAGTCCCCGGTCAGAGATCTGCAGATTGATGCCCCGCACAGTCGGCGAGCTGTCACTGACCACCCTGGGAACCGTCACCGGCACCCCGACCTGCGGGTCAAGTTCATCCGCGGCCAGAATTGTCCAGCGCTGAATCAAGCCGTTGGCCAGGAAATCCTTGGCAATTCTCTCAGCGACCGTTTTGTCAGTCAGACCGGTCAGCAAATACTGGGTCGAGGTATAGACCCCCTCGTTGATTTTGAATGGTCGACCGGTGATATACTGAATCGCTTCCTTGGCCGTGCGGCCGGTATTGTCTGTCACTCCGGGACGAAAACCGACTTCGATCAGCATATCGAAACCGCCGGCCAGCGGTCGATTGATCGCAACATCCTGAATCACCGGGTCGGAAAAGGGTCCTCGGGCGGCCAGTTCAACTTCGGCGTCACTTAAATCGGCGGCGACGGTATAAACATCCAGCGTCTGAACTTTTTCCAGCCGGTAACCGAGATGCTCGCTGATTTCCCGTCGAACCCGTTCGCCTCGGGCGTCCTTGACGCCGTCTTTCAGTCCAACAACAATTCTCCAGGCCATTCAATTCTCCGCGGTGATTTAAGGATGAAAACGATGCGACAACAACAAGTAGAGCAGGAAATCAGCTTTCCTGCTCTCACGTCTAACAACTCATTTATTCGGCGGATGATATCAGAGCTCCGACAAAACAGGAACTCACTTGATGCTGACTGCCGACAATAATCTGCGGACGATGTCCAGACTCCAGCATGGCTTGATGGAACAGCTCGGAAACCATATCGGGGCAGTTGTTCTCTTCACTCAAATGGGCCAGGAACAGGGCTTCCAAGCCAGACCAGCCGACATCCTGTAACAAGCGCCTGGCTGCAACATTGGAGAGGTGGCCATGACGCCCTTTAATCCGTTGTTTCAGGTGCCAGGGATAAGGGCCGTCCAGGAGCATCTGTTCGTCGTGATTGGCTTCAACCACCAACACCCGGCATTGCTGTAAATGCTCGGCAACCAACCGGGTCGGTGTTCCCAGGTCCGTGGCGAACCCAACCTTCCCTTCGCTGGAATGGATCACAAAGCCGACCGGGTTGACCGCATCGTGTGTTGTCGAAAAGGTCTTGATTGTCAAATCACGAAAGGCGAATTGATCGCCGGCAATAAAACATTGCAACTGATCAATTTTTCCAAGTTTGGGCAGTGCTGCGTGAGTTTTCTGTTCTATATATACCGGAAGATCATAGCGTCTGGCCAGCGGTCCGATGCCACCGACATGGTCGTGATGCTCATGGGTCACTAAAACGGCATGCAGATCCCTACCGGAAAGACCGAGCGTGGCAAGACGTCGCTCTGTTTCCCGACCGGACAGGCCGACATCCACCAGCAAACGACAGCCATCGGCTTCAATCAGCGTACTATTTCCACGGCTGCCACTGGCCAGCAAGCATACCCGCACGACAATCCTTTCACCCCCCACGAGCGTTGCCCTTATACCGAAAAAGGCACTCTGCTGCAAGGATAAAAACGGCACGAAAATTCAATCATTTTTTTCACGGAAAGGGATTTACGACCCTGCCGATTTTAGGTACTCTTAGTTTCGGAATATCCACCACGGATACTACACACTTGGTAGATTTTATTTTGCAACAAAACCATGAACTGAGACATCAGTAAAACAAGGAGAACGAATATGTCGGTAAAGATTGCAATCAATGGATTTGGCCGCATCGGCCGTAATGTACTGCGAGTGGCCTGTGATTCCAATGATCTGGAAATCGTGGCCATTAATGACTTGACCGATGCCGCCACCTTGGCCCATCTGTTCAAATACGATTCTATCCACGGTATTTTCGCCGGGGATGTCAGTGTCGACGGCAACAATCTGCTGATCAACGGCAAAGCGATCAAAATTCTTTCACTACGTGATCCTGCCGACCTCCCCTGGAAAGATCTGGGTGTGGAGATTGTCATCGAAGCGACGGGTCTTTTCACTGATCGTGACAAAGCAGCCAAGCATCTGACGGCAGGAGCCGACAAGGTTGTCCTCAGTGCCCCCGGCAAGGACGCTGATATCACCGTCTGCATGGGCATCAATGAGGGCGACTACGATCCGGCAGTGCACCAGATTCTCTCCAATGCCTCCTGTACGACCAACTGCCTGGCCCCGGTCGCCAAAGTGCTGCTGAAACAGTTCGGCATCGTCCGTGGATTGATGACCACCATTCATGCCTATACCAACGACCAAAACATTCTCGATCTACCGCACAAGGATTTGCGGCGGGCTCGTGCGGCCGCAGTCTCGATGATTCCAACGACAACCGGCGCGGCCAAGGCAGTTTCACTGGTTTTACCTGAACTCAAAGGCAAGTTGGACGGAATGGCGATTCGCGTGCCGACACCGAACGTTTCTCTGGTCGACCTGGTCGTGGAAACAGAGAAGAGCACCAGCATTGAAGAGGTCAACGCCGCCATGAAGTCTGCGGCTGAAAATGAGCTGAAGGGTATCCTTGAGTATTGTGATCTGCCACTGGTTTCAAAAGATTTTAACGGCTCGGCCGCCTCATCAACCTTTGATGCCTTGACGACCAACGTGATCGGCGGAAACATGGTCAAAACCCTGGCCTGGTACGACAATGAGTGGGGTTACTCCAACCGTATTTTCGACCTGGTGCGCTACATCGCCAATAAATAATTGGTGATCTACTTCGCACCGGTCAATCCATTACGAAAGCGAATATTGGCCACAGGCACACACGGACAAGGGCGGGAGATAGAACCGGCAAGCGGAAAGAAAAGAATGAGTGCTGATGTGCTGGTGCCGCCCATTCCAAGGGCCGCATGAACCCATCCCTGGGGCTTGACTGTCGCCATCCGGGCGACAGACACCCTTTCCATGGGCATCACCAGCACATTTTGCTGAACAGCTTTTACTGATTTTCAACCTATAAATTCGCTTTTGACCTTGCCCTTCTTCGTGACTTCGTGGCTTTGTGCGAGACAAGATTTTGCTTTTGTCCCGCCGTTGTCTGTGTGTGTCTGTGGCAAAAAAGGTTTATGGTTTCATTTTGCAAGCGACCGATCAGAACCCAGCTTGAATCAAGTGAATCACCGGATAAATAATTTTTCTCTCACGCCGACTTTCAATCAAGGAGGCCGCATGTTCAACAAACTGTCTATCGAAGATATCGACGTCAAGGGGAAGCGGATATTCTGCCGAGTCGATTTCAATGTCCCGATCGATGATCAGGGGGTCATTTCAGACGACACCCGCATCCAGGCGGCGCTGCCGACGATTCACTATCTGCTCGAGCAGGGCGCGCGCTTGATCCTGGCCTCTCATCTCGGTCGACCGAAAGGACAGGCGAACCCGGCCTACAGCCTCCGTCCGGTCGCCGCACACCTGGGCAACCTGTTGAACAGGCAAGTGATTATGGCCCCGGACTGTATCGGTAAAAACATTGAGTTGTTAGCCGACCAACTGGCTGACGGCAGTGTCATGTTGCTGGAAAATGTTCGCTTCCATTCCGGCGAAACCGACAACGATCCTGAGTTTGCCGCCCAACTGGCCAAACTGGCGGACGTCTATGTCAATGACGCATTCGGTACCGCGCATCGAGCCCACGCCTCAACAGAAGGGGTTGCGCACATCTTGCAACCGGCAGTTTCCGGCTATCTGATGAAAAAAGAGCTGAAATACCTGGGTGGCGCGTTGGCGAACCCGGAGCGTCCCTTTGTCGCAATTCTCGGTGGGGCTAAGGTCAGCGACAAGATCACCGTGATTGAGAACCTGCTCGGCAAGGTCGATGCCATCCTGATCGGTGGCGGTATGGCCTACACCTTTCTAAAAGCTCAAGGATATGAAATCGGCACCTCATTGGTCGAAGAGGACCGGCTTGACCTGGCCCGTGATCTGCTGAAAAAAACCGAAGGGAGCGGTGTCGAATTTCTCCTGCCGACAGATCATCTTGTCACCACGGCCTTTGCTGCCGACAGTTCGCCTGAAGTCTGCGGTAATGACAACTTTCCTGCGGACAAGATGGGGCTCGATATCGGCCCGGAAACGATCAAGGAATATACTGCAAAAGTTGCTGCGGCCAAAACTGTCGTCTGGAATGGGCCGATGGGAGTCTTTGAGTTCGCTGCCTTTGCCAAGGGCACCTTTGCCATTGCCGAAGTTCTGGCCCAATCCGATTGCCTGTCGATTATCGGTGGTGGCGATTCCGTTGCCGCAGTTAACAAATCGAACCTGCAGGATCGGATGACGCACATTTCTACCGGCGGTGGTGCTTCACTTGAGTTTCTCGAAGGCAAAGAACTTCCTGGTGTTGTTGCCTTGACCAATAAATAATGGCGTCGCAAAAAGTCCGCCCTCCTACGTTACAGTGGTTTTTCAGGACCTCGACATACCATATGTATGCCTTCACCCCTGAAAAACCACTACGCCTTGTAGGTCGAAATTTTTGCTTAGGGACTCGGTAGATACTGATGTGCCAGGTTTAGCGCTCAGATTTGGGTCAGATTTGTCGGTCCTGATTGAACAAAACCACAGGCGTAGCAGGGCTACGTCGAGGATTTTGTGATTGAAGGGCGGCAAATATGGCCTGAAGATGAGAGGCTAAAACGGTATTTCAGTATTTTCCGAGTCCCTAAGCCTTGTAGGACGAAATTTTTGCTTGGCCATTAATTCCATTAATTAGATAACCGGAATGGAGGATTTGATGCGTAAACCGATGATTGCCGGCAACTGGAAGTTGCATAAAACCTTAGCCGAGACAAAAGAACTCGCAGCACGCCTGGCCGACGAACTTGCCGATATCGACGCAATTGATATCGTGATCGCCCCGGTCTTTACCAGCTTGACAACGGCTGCTGAAGCGATCAAAGGGTCGGCGGTCAAACTGGCCGCACAAAATTGCTATCCGGAAGACACCGGGGCGTTCACCGGTGAGGTTTCCCCGACCTTGCTGAAGGATGCCGGCTGCGAATATGTGATTATCGGCCATTCGGAGCGCCGGCAATTACTGGATGAAACGAATCTGTTCATTAACCGGAAATTGCTCAAGACCCTGGAGGCCGGATTGCAACCGATCTTCTGCATTGGAGAAACCCTGCATGAACGGGAAAGTGATCAGATGCTGGAAGTCCTGACTGAGCAGGTTAAGGGTGGGCTCGCCAACCTGACGGCAGAGCAGATGAAAAATGTTGTGATTGCCTATGAACCGGTCTGGGCGATCGGCACCGGCAAAACGGCCACCGATGAGCAGGCCCAGGAAGCCCATTCGTTTATTCGCGGACTGCTGCAAGGGCTCTTCAGCCAAGAAGTCGCCCTGGCGACCAGAATTCTCTATGGCGGCAGTGTCAAACCGAACAACGTCGATGGATTGATGGCGATGGACGACATCGACGGGGCGCTGGTCGGCGGTGCCAGCCTGAAGGCCGAGGATTTTATCCGCCTCGTGCGCTTTGAAAAACCCTGACGACAATGGGGCGTTCATCTCGACTTGAACGCCCCTTTTCTTACCCGATCATCTCTGCAAACCGATCAACAACCCTCCCCGCCGATCAGGGTCAGAAGTTCAGCCGTTTTATCCTGCATGAGGGCCTTATCCCCCCGCGATTCCACATTCAGCCGGATCACCGGTTCAGTATTCGATTCCCGCAGATTGAAACGCCAGTTCCCCATATCAAGGCTCAAACCATCGGTAAAATCGATACCGACCGCCAGTTTCTCATAAATGGCTCGAACCTTTTGAATCGACTGTTGGGAATCTTCGACCCGCAGGTTAATCTCGCCGCTGGCCGGGAACCGGGCCACGCAATCTGCTATCAAAGCGGACAGTGGTTTACCCGTGAGACTCATCAATTCAACCACCATCAACCAGGGGATCATCCCACTGTCACAGTAGGAAAAATCGCGGAAGTAGTGATGTGCGCTCATCTCCCCACCGTAGACGGCATCTTCCAGGCGCATCCGTTCCTTGATGAAAGCATGCCCGGTTTTACTCTGCACCGGAATTCCACCGGCCCGTTTAACGATGTCAATGGTGTTCCAGGTCAGTCGTGGGTCGTGGATAATTTTTTGTCCCGGGTGACGCTTGAGCAGAGCTTCGCTTAACAGGCCGACAATGTAATAGCCTTCGATAAAGTGCCCTTTTTCGTCAAAGAAGAAACAGCGATCAAAATCGCCGTCCCAGGCAATGCCGAGAGCGGCCTGATGTTCCAGAACAGCATTGCGGGTGATAGAGCGATTTTCCGGCAACAGGGGATTGGGAATACCATTGGGGAACGTTCCATCCGGTTCGTGACAAATCTTCACAACTTGAACCGGTAAAAACTTTTCCAGCAGATCGATAATCGGACCGGCGCAGCCGTTGCCGGCATTTAAGACCAACTTGAAAGGCTTGAGTGATGCGACATCCACATAAGAGAGCAGGTGCTCGACATATTGATTTTTGTAGGAAGCGCTGACCTTGCGACCGACGTGACTGACGGCAGCAAAGTTCCCGGCTTCCGCCAGTTCACGGATACGTTGCAAACCGGTATCCCCGCTGATCGGTTTCGAGTCTTCACGTACCAGCTTCATGCCGTTGTAATCGATCGGATTATGACTGGCAGTGACCATGATGCCGCCATCCGTCTGTTGACTGAAAGTGGCATGATAAATCTCTTCGGTGCCGCAAAGACCGATGTCGATAACATCGCTGCCGCCTTGGCAAAGACCATCCGCAAGGGAGGATGTCAGCGCCTCACTGGACAAACGCACATCGCGTCCGACCACCACGGTTTTCGGTTGTAAAAATTCGGCATAAGCCCGCCCGATACGCCAGGCAATCTTTTCATTGTGCTGATCGGGAAGTCGTCCACGGATGTCATAGGCTTTGAAACAGTTGATCTTCATGACTGCACCTCGTTCCGCCCATAAACATCCTCAAGGCGTACAATGTCATCCTCTCCCAGGTAACTCCCCAACTGTACCTCAATGATCTCCAACGGGATCTGTCCGGGGTTCTCAAGGCGATGAACTTCACCCAGGGGGATATAGGTTGATTGATTCTCAGACAACAACAGAGTTTTTTCTCCACACGTCACCTTGGCGGTTCCTTTAACCACCACCCAGTGTTCAGCCCGGTGATGATGTTTCTGCAGTGACAGTCCGGCGCCCGGATTAACGGTAATGCGTTTTACCTGGAAACGTTCACCCACATCAATCCCCTCGTAAGCCCCCCAAGGGCGATTGACACGGCGGTGGAGTAATGCCTCTGTTCGCTGCTGTTGCTTGAGTTGCTGAACGATCCCCTTGACATCCTGAACCTGACCACGCTCAGCGACCAGAACCGCATCTGCCGTTTCCACGACAACCAGATCCTCGATCCCGACTGCAGCAATCAGCCGATGGCCGGCATGGAGATAGGAATTTTTGACTCCTTCTGTCAGCACATCGCCGAAGCGGACATTCCCCGATTCATCTTTGCTGTGGACCTCCCAGAGAGCAGACCAGGACCCGACATCATTCCACCCGGCAGCCAGCGGCAGCACCACCGCCCGGGAGGTTTTTTCCATCACCGCATAATCGATTGAATCTGCGGGACAGGCGGCAAAGGCATCTTCATCGAGACGCTGGAAATCAATGTTGGCAGTTAATGTTGCAAACGCCGCCTGACAGGCAGAATGGATATCCGGACGATGTGACTGTAATTCATCCAGGTAACGACTGGCCTTGAACAAAAACATGCCGCTGTTCCAGTAGTACTGACCGCTGGACAGGTATTGTTCTGCTGTCGCCAGGTCCGGCTTTTCGACAAATTCTGCAACCGGATAAGCCTCCGTCGCAACACCCGCCAATTGCTTATCGGCCCGGATATAACCGTAGCCGGTCTCCGGACTTTCAGGAACGATCCCGAAAGTCACAAGATATCCTTGCTGCGCCAGCGCGACACCATTTTCGACAACCTGTTGAAAGGCTTTGACATCGCTGATCAGATGATCGGCCGGCAACACCAGTAACAGTGGATCATCCCCGGTCGCCTGCGCCTGAAGCGCGGCAACCGCGACAGCCGGGGCCGTATTGCGTCCGCAAGGTTCGAGAATGATAGCACTCGGCCGAATCTGCAACTGACGCAACTGCTCTGCAACCATAAACCGATGAGCATCATTACAGACAACCATGGGAGGCTCAATATCGGCAATCCCGGACAGTCGGGCGACTGTCTCCTGAAGCATCGTCTGCTCACTGGTCAGCGGCAACAATTGCTTGGGGTAGGCTTCACGTGACAACGGCCAGAGACGTGTCCCGGCACCGCCGGATAAAATAACCGGTACAAGCATATCTTTCCTCCTCAATGAAAATAACAAGTATGACTGTCATCGTTTTATAAATTAACAGTCCCTTCATTTTGATTCAAATGTTATACTCGAACAATATTTGCTGACAAAAAGTCCCTACTTTTAGATCGTGTGCATCTGGAAACTCCGGATGGATGCGCGGCAAGTTTTCATAAGGGAAACGAGCAATTTTTCTCAAGGTCAAGGAAATCAAGCGGTTGTGCGGAGGCGTGGCTGTCTACGCCGCACAAGCAACCGCGCAGATTAACGCAGAGATTGTGAAAAAGGGCCGTTTCCGGATGAAAACTAGATAATTCTCGATCTCCTGAAGGTATGACGTTATGACTCCCGAAGAAATCATCAATGAAATGGGTCCCCTGCTCTCTCTTCCGGAATCTGTCGTTCGTATCAACGAACTGCTGGATTCCCCTCAGTCCAGTGCCAAAGACTTCGGCGAAATCATCAGCCACGATCCGGCACTCGCCGTCAGGCTGCTTAAATTGGTGAACAGTGCCCTCTACGGCTTCCCGGCGCAGATCGACACGATTTCCAGAGCCATCACCCTGATCGGCACTGAGGAACTCCGCTCCTTGGTCATGACCACCTCGGCAACCCAGGTTTTTCATGGCATTGCCTCTGACATGATAGATATGAACGTCTTTTGGCATCGTAGCGTTTACTGCGGTCTGGTGGCCAAAAAACTGGCGGTATTCAATCGTAGTGCTGCCGGCGAAGCGATGTTTTTGGTTGGCTTGTTACACAATATCGGCAGTCTGGTGCTCTTTTCCCGCTTGCCTGATCAAGCACAGCATATCCTGGCAGAGGCGGAGAAATCTGGCCGGCCCATCTATGAAATTGAAAAACAAAAATTGGCTTTTGACTCTGCCGAACTCGGTGCCACGTTACTGAAACACTGGCACTTACCAAAAAAACTGTGGGAGCCGGTGTGCTTTCAACATCAACCGGATGTGTCGTCAGAATACTTTCACGAAGCCCAGCTCTTGTCTTTGGCTTTAAAGATCACAAATTGTGTTGAGCCTGAACTCAAAACCGAACATGTTGCGGATCTCGGAACATTGAAAGGCGCTGAGCTCAACGGTCAGGTACTGAGTGAAGAAGCCCTGGAATTGATCACCATAGCCGCTAATGCCGAAAGTTTCGAGGTATTATCTATTATCAATCCTGATGCCATGCTGATTTATTAAGGTGATCACTGTTACGATATCGGTAATTATTCAGTATATTGCTAAAAACGAACGTCCATGCAACGGCTGTTACTGATTCTCGTGTCTTTTTCAATCGAGACCGTCGGTTCCCGGACCGACAGCCGGGATCATTTTCTTTGAATCGCAAAGAAAACGAACCAAAAGAAACTCTTTTTTATTTCTGTTGCGGGGATTCTTCCTCTTTCCCGTGAACGGCACATGTTTTCAGGGCATCGTTTCATTGCCGCTGAAATCGCATAAACCCGCTTGACGCAACGCTTCGCGCTGCTGCGGAGACATTGATTTAACGATAGCAGGCTGCCGAGGATGGTTGGTTTGCGAACCGGCGCCGGTTCGCAACTGCAAAACCCTTCCTGATTAGCGCTATTCAGAACAGATAGTGCCAGAGCAAGTCCAGCCGCCCCTTGCGAATTAAAGCCCTTCCGGAATAACGCATGATTTCACGCACCTTTTCCCGATGTCCGGGGCGATAACAATGAATTTGACAATGTTTACACGACGGCTTTTCCGGCAAAGGGCATCTCAGTCGCCGGTCAATCGCATAAAGCAGAAAGTCCCGACATTCGTCACAACAGTGATAACGCTGCAACGGTTGCAAACTTTCCGGCAGATTCGCCAGAGGCCGGCGTGGTAAAGAATGATGCGCGACACAATAGACCGAGGTGAACAGAGTGAGGATTTTGAGATCTTTGCGCTCTTTTCGCGACAAACCGGCAAGCTTCTGCACTGAGATCTTCATCGTCCGTCGATTCAGATTGCTTTGGAGCTGTCGGCCAGAGCAATTAAGCGATCAGCATCAAGAATCTCGATTATCTTACCTTGCACCCGGATAATTTCCTCATCGGTTAACTTACGAAAAGTCCGCGACAAAGTCTCACTGACAGTGCCCAAGTTCGAAGCCAGCTGTGCCTTGGAAAAAGGCAGCGTCACGGACACCATACGATCTCCACCGAGTCCAACCAGATAACGTGCCAGCCGGGCCGGGACATCACGAAAGGTCAAGTCATCAATCTGCGTGATAAATTGCCGGAGGGATTTGGACAGACCGGCAATCAAGTTAATCGCCAGTTGCGAATGGCGATGCAACAGATCGAGAAATTCTTTTTTAGGGAAAAATAACAGGGTTGAAGCTTCCAGGGTTTCGGCAAAAGCCGGATAACAACCGTCATCAAAAATGGCCGCGTCGGCAAAAGTATTGCCGGGAAAAATAATATGCAGGATTCTTTCTTTCCCCTCCGGCGAAAGTTTATAGACTTTCACTTTTCCGGTGGCCACAACGTAGAATCCCGTGGCAGCCTCTCCTTGTTCAAAGAGAATCTCCCCGCGCCCGACCTGACGGGTACGACATACAGACATCAGCAACTTCAGATCGTCGACAGTCACACCGACAAACAGGTGGCATTGTTTGATGATATCGGTCAGGGTCATAAGAACTTCCTGTCAGCTGCTATGCAGTCCATGCCGTTTTAATAAATCATAAAATGTCGGGCGACTGACCGCTAACACCTCAGCTGCTTTTTGCACATTCCCCTGGTATTTTTCCAGAACCTGTTGCAGCAGTTCATGTTCAATTCGGTAACGCGCTTCCTTCAGGGTTATCCCCTCCAGATCAAAACCGACAGCCGACTCTTCGAGTATTGCCGATGTGCCCTTTTCGTCAGTGACAAATTCACGTTCTTCGAATCCCAGGTCCCATGGTTCAACAATAGGCGTTTCAGCCATAACGATGGCCCGTTTGATTTTATTCTCCAGTTCACGAACATTCCCCGGCCAGTTGTGTTCGCGAATCCATTTCAGGGAAGCCGTACTGAATCCTCTCAGTTTTTTACCAAACTCCTGGCTGAACCGGCGAAGAAAAACATTGGCCAACAGCTCAATGTCGTCACCACGTTCACGCAACGGCGGCAACTCTATGGTAATAACACCGATCCGATAATAAAGGTCTTCACGAAAAGCACCTTTTTTGATCGACTCTCCGATATCAATGTTCGTGGCCGCAATGATCCGCGTGTTAACGGCAATGTCTTCACGACCGCCAACCCGCTGGAGAACTTTTTCCTGGAGAAAACGGAGCATCTTCACCTGGAGCAGCGGTGCCATTTCCCCGATTTCATCGAGAAACAGAGTCCCGCCATCGGCATACTCAACCTTACCCTGAACCCTTGTCTGCGCACCGGTAAAAGCTCCTTTTTCATGCCCGAACAATTCAGATTCAAGCAGGTTCTCAGGAATGGCGCCACAGTTGATGGCAATAAAATTACCCTGTTGACGAATACCACGCTGATGAATGGCCTGGGCGACGATCTCTTTTCCGGTGCCGCTCTCACCCAGAATCAGCACCGGAACATCGATCGAGGCCACCTTTTTGATCATTGAAAAAATCTGTTGCATCTGCGGGCATTGACCGAAAATCCCGCTGTAGCCGTTTTCCTGCTGTCCTGCAGAAGATTGTAAGCGGCGGTTTTCCTCTTCCAATCCGGCGACATGAAAAGCCCGGGAAAGAATAACCTTCAGCTCATCCAGATGAATCGGTTTATGATAGAAATCATACGCGCCCATATCGACCGCGGTCAGGGCATTATTATGATCTTCATTCCCGGAAAGAACGATCACCTTACAGGAAGGTTGCTGTTGCAGAATCGCTTCCAGACAACGAAATCCCTCAGAAGCGCCGTCCACATCCGGCGGAAGCCCGAGATCGAGGGTTACAACCTTGGGAACATGCTGTTGAAAAAGCTTCAATGCTTCATCAACACTTTC
>JAUVEB010000069.1 GCA_030595055.1 Desulfuromonadaceae bacterium | reverse complement strand
ATCTCTGCGTCAATCTGCGCGGTTGCTTGTGCGGCGTAGACAGCCACGCCTCCGCACCACCGCTTGATTTCCTTGACCTTGAGAAAAACCTCTCGCTTCCCATATAAAAACTTACCATGCATTCATCCGAAGTTTCCGGATGGGAACTAATTTACTGTCGGCACAAGTGGCCTTAAAAACGACGGACCATCAGCAAAGCATCCTCACCGTCCCGATAATATCCCTTGCGCGTCACATCAGCGACAAAACCGTGCTGATGATAGAGAAAAATTGCCGCACGATTACCGGCCCTGACCTCAAGCCAGGCACTCTCAAGTCCAACAGCATGACAACGGACAATGGCATGCTCAAGTAAACGGCCCGCTACTCCCCGACGGCGCCATTCCGGCGCGGTGGCCACATTGAGAATCTGCATCTCGCCGGCAATCAACCAGAAACAGATATATCCGGCAAGTTGGCCATCAGCCCAGAGCAGATCGACCGTTGCCACGGGGTTGTTCAATTCTTGCAAAAACTGCTCTGCGTTCCAGGGATGCGGGTAGCAGGCCCTTTCAACGAGCAGAACGGCAGGCAAATCAACCTTCCGCAACGGTAAAATACAAAAATCAACAGTAGGCATCTATTTACTAAGGCTGAAGAAAATGATTTCCATGATAGGATTGTGTTTCCGAAAAGGGCCATTTCCGAATGGAAACTAGCATAATTCTGCTTCGCAATACAGCTAAAGATGCCTGACGAAATAAGCTGATGGCTTTTTCGACAATTGACAACAACCTTACCGGGTGCTTTAATACTCAGCCATTTACCAGCATAGGAGTGATGAAAATTGGGCACCAAAAAACCGATCACCTATAAAGATGCCGGGGTCGACATCGACGCCGGGAACCGCTTTGTCGATCTGATCAAACCACTGGTCAAGCAGACATCCCGTCCGGGAGTCCTCACCGATATCGGTGGCTTTGGCGGCCTGTTCTCACTCCACCACGACAAGTACAAACGGCCGACCCTGGTCGCATCGACCGACGGTGTTGGAACCAAGCTGAAACTGGCCTTCCTGATGGACAAACACGATACCGTCGGCATCGATCTGGTGGCCATGTGTGTCAATGACATCATTGTCCAGGGAGCAGAACCGCTCTTTTTTCTTGACTATCTGGCCACCGGAAAACTCACTCCGGAAAAATCGGTCGAAGTTGTCAAAGGGATCGTCGAAGGCTGTAAGCAGGCGAACTGTGCCCTCCTCGGCGGGGAAACAGCAGAAATGCCCGGCATGTACAGCGCAGGGGAATATGATCTGGCCGGGTTTTCTGTCGGGGTCGTCGATAATGATAAAATTATCGATGGTTCGACAATCACCAAGGGGGATAAAATCGTCGGCATCGCCTCAAGCGGTCTACATTCCAACGGTTACTCTCTGGCCCGTAAAGTTTTCCTTGATGAATTGAGCATAGATCTCAACACCACGCCGACAGGACTGAGCAAATCATTAGGAGAAGAGCTACTCACCCCGACACGCATCTACGTCAAAAGCATCCTTAACCTGATACGTGATTTCACCATCAAGGGGGTTGCCCATATTACCGGTGGCGGACTGCTGGAGAATCTGCCACGCGTTCTGCCCCAGAAATGCAGGGCCATTATTGACCGCCACAGTTGGAAGAAACCGGCACTTTTTGAAATGCTCCGTGAAGGCGGCAACATCCCTGAAGAGGAGATGTATCGAACCTTCAACTACGGTATCGGCATGGCAATTATAGTCTCCGCGGCTGATGTAGAAGATGTCATTGATCGACTGGCCGCTCTCCAGGAAAAAGCCTACCTCATCGGCGAAATTGAACCGGCAGAAAAACCAGTCGTCATCCTCGCTTGACAGGATTTGCATCATGGCAAAGAAAAAATTGCGCTTAGCTGTTCTGGCATCCGGCGGCGGCACCAATCTGCAATCGATCATCGATCAATGTCAGTCAGAGCAGATAGATGCGGAGATTGTACTGGTCCTCAGCAACAACCCTGACGCCGGTGCTCTCGCTCGTGCAGAAGACGCCGAACTGCCACACTGCTGTATCAACCACCGGGATTTTGCTGATCGCGAAACTTTCGATCAACAGGTTATTGCCGCATTGCAGGAAGCCGGAGTCGAGTTGGTCGTGCTGGCCGGTTTCATGCGGATTATCTCGAAGGTTTTTCTCGTGGCATTCCCGCACCGCATCATCAATATTCATCCCTCGTTATTACCGGCATTCCCCGGCCTTCACGTACAGAAGAAAGCCCTGGAATACGGCGCCCGCTTCTCCGGTTGCACCGTTCATTTTGTGGATGACGGCGTGGATAGCGGTCCGATCATACTCCAGGCGGCGGTGCCGATTCTGGACGATGACACTGAGGATTCTTTGTCAGAGCGGATACTGCAACAGGAGCATAAAATTTACCCGCAGGCCATTCAATTGATCGCCGAAAATCGTGTCCGGATTGAAGGCCGCAGAGTCAAGATTCTCGGTGCGGAAAAATCCACGAATACGCTGATCAACCCACCCTTACGAGCGCTTTAATGACAGAGACAATTCTGGTCAGCAGCTGCCTGCTGGGGCTGCCGACCCGTTATGACGGCGCCGATAATCACAGCCGGGCGGTAATCGATTATCTATCGCAGAACAATTTGATGCCAATCCCGGTGTGTCCGGAACAACTGGCCGGGCTACCGACTCCCCGCCTTAAATGTTGGTTTTCTCAGGGAGATGGAAGTGCCGTCCTGGCGAACCGAGGCAGAATCTGTGACGAAGAAAATCGGAACCTCACCGAAACCTTCCTGCGCGGAGCCAAAGAGAGTCTCAAAATCGCAGAAATGACCAACTGCAAAAGGGCCATATTGAAACAACGTAGTCCATCCTGTGGCTGCCGAAACATCTATCAAAATGGTCAAATTATCGAAGGGATGGGCGTGACCGCTGCCCTGTTGCTGCAAAAAGGCTTACAGCTTCTGAGTGAAGATGATTTCTGAACCGAAACACGGCAAAAAACACTGAAAAATATTTGCGTCGACAGAGAAAACATGTTAGTAATGCGCGTTCGAAACTTTCAGGAGGATTGAAAAGATGTCCAAACAATGTGAAATCTGCGGGAAAAAACCCGTTACCGGTAATAATGTCAGTCATGCGCATAACAAGACCCGTACTGTCTGGAACCCGAACCTGCAAAGAGTTCGCGCCGTGCAGAACGGTGTCGTCAAAAAGATAAAAGTCTGTACCCGCTGCATCCGCTCCGGAAAAGTTCAAAAAGCGATCTGATCGTTTTCCATACAGACAAAATCGAAAAAGGGATGGCCAAATTGGTCATCCCTTTTTCTCGTTCATTTACGATCCAAACTAATTCCCACAATATGCAACCGCATCAATTTCCACCAGTGACCCCTTAGGCAACGCAGCAACCTGCACGGTCGCCCGGGCCGGAGCAATCGCAGCACAATAGCCGGCATAAACTTCATTAACAACAGCAAAGTCGCCCATATCTGCCAAGTATATGGTTGTTTTGACCACCGCACTGATAGCAACCCCGGCAGCACCCAGAACTTGCAGCAAGTTATCAAGAACCTGCCGGGTCTGCTCTTCGATACCGCCCGCAACCATATCGCCGGTCTCCGGGACAAGCGGAAGCTGTCCCGAGCAGAACAGGAAATTACCGGCCCGTACTGCCTGCGAATAGGGTCCGATCGCTGCGGGAGCCTTTTCTGTTTCAATTTTGGTTAAAGTCATTGGCTATCTCCTTTTCGAGTTCATCGTACTCATCCGAAAACTCCGGGTGAACACGAGGAAGTTCACTAATTACGAACCCGCTCAACCCGGTAAACACCCTTCACTTTTTTGATCTCCCGGATAACCCGATTTAGATGTTCCAGATTCTGTACATCAATTTCAAACAGGTTGGTTCCCTTTTTGTCACCACGAGAGTAGACACTGGCACTGACAATGTCGGCGTCAGCCTCTGTTATGGCCCCGGAAATACCGGCCAGCATGCCCTTTTGATCACTGCAAAAAATCTGGATTTTTACCGGGCGGGAAGTCTTGCGCTGCATATCCCACTCGACCTCAATACGGCGGTCCGGATCACTGGCGAGCACCTGTGGACAATCGACCATATGCACGGTGAGGCCGCGACCGCGCGTGATGAACCCGGTCACCGGCTCACCCGGCAAAGGATTGCAGCAGTTGGCAAAACGCACCATGACATCATCAATACCGTCTATCCGAATCGCGCTGCTCGGCTTGCGTCGGCTGAACTTACCCAACACCTTGCCGATCGTTCCCGGCTTGGCAGTTGCGATTTTAAGCTCTTCACGAGGCAACACCTGTGACACCACCTGCCCCGCCGAAAGTTTGCCATAGCCGACCGAAGCAAACAGATCGTCCATCCGCTTGTAACCGAAATCGGCCATAGCCAGATCAAAAGACGCGAGAGATTGTGCCCGCTTCATACTGTATCGATGTTTGCGCAGTTCTTTTTCCAACAACTCACGACCGATGACAATACTTCTCTCTCGCTGTTCGGTTTTAACCCAGAGGCGGATTTTATTGCGTGCCTTTGAGGTCTTGACGAAAGAGAGCCAGTCTTTGCTCGGATGATGATTTATCGCCGTAATAACTTCAATGGTATCGCCATTTTTCAACGGGGTTTTTAAAGGACAAAGCTTGCCGTTGATACGCGCACCGACACATTGATTACCGACATCCGTATGGATTGCAAAGGCAAAATCGACCGGGCTGGATCCTTGCGGCAACTCTTTGACCTCACCGTTCGGCGTAAAAACATAGACCTCTTCGGGAAAGAGATTGATCGATGAAGATCCGGAGTGTTCTTGCAGGGAACTCACATCCTGCTGCCATTCAAGCAATTGCCGCAACCAACTGAATCGTCGATCATCACGACCAGTGGCCGGAACGGCTCCACCCTCTTTGTATTTCCAGTGCGCAGCAATCCCCTCTTCGGCAATCCGGTGCATTTCATGAGTCCGGATCTGCACTTCCATCCGCTCGCCGAAAGGACCGATAACTGCGGTATGCAGAGATTGATACATATTCGCCTTGGGCATGGCGATATAATCCTTGAAGCGTCCGGCAATCGGTTTCCAGGTGGCATGAATCAGCCCGAGAACCTCATAACAGGTTCGTACCGAATCAACCAACACCCGAAATGCCGTCAAATCGTAGATTTCATCCAGATCGACCCCGGTCCGTTCCATTTTCTTGTATACGGAGTAAAAATGTTTGAAACGTCCGGCGACCTCCCCTTCAATATCGTTTTCCTGAAGCAGCGCGCAAATCCGCTCCTTCACTTTAACAACGTACTGATTACGCTCTTCTTGCTGAGCCGTGATCCGGCCGGCAAGCTCTGCGTACTTGACCGGCTCAAGAAATCGCAACGACAGGTCTTCAAGTTCGCCTTTCAACCAACTGATCCCCAAACGATTAGCCAAAGGAGCGTAGATCTCCAGCGTCTCGCGAGAATAGGAGATCTGCTCATCTTCAGCAGCAAACTCAAGAGTTCTCATGTCACTCAGCCGGTCGGCAAGATAAACCAGCAACACCCGCAGGTCACGAGCCATAGCGATAAACATTTTGCGAAAACTTTCGACCTGCTGACGATTGCTTTTTCGATAGGGGATGCTGGTAATTTTGTTACCGATTTCGATCAAGGAAAGGACTTCGTCGCCGAACTCGGCTGCCAGTTCCTCAGCAGTGATCCGGTCTGAGTCCAGGACATCGTGTAACAGGCCGACAATCAATGTTGTTTCATCAACTTTGAGGCGCGTGAGAATGGAAACGACTTCCAGCGGGTGCTGAAGATAGTCTTGACCGGCCCGATTTTTCTGCCCCGCGTGAGCCCGCACACTGAACTCATAAGCACGACGCAAACTCTTCTCATCAACCGAATGCCGGTCATTGCGGAGCGGTTCAAGAATGTCAGTAAAAGTGATCATACGCAGCGGCAGAATTGCCTTCCCGGGTCAACGGAACAGAAGGGATGCTAATAGCCTCCCCCCGCAAGGCGCAGGAGGAGTTATGAAATCAGTCAGTGCTTTTTCGGGTCGGAATATCAAACTCAACAGCACCGGCAGCAATTTCACGCAACGCCAAGACAATTTTTTTATTCCCCGATTTATTCTCAATCAGCGGCTCAGCACCTTTATAAAGCTGCTTTGCACGTTTAGATGCAACCATCGCCAACAAAAAACGATTCGGAATGACATCAAGACAATCTTCGACAGTAACACGTGCCATTTACTTTTCTCCCTCTAGGGCTAATTCTGCCAACAGCCTTTTATTTCGGCTGCTTCGACAGCGTTCAGCTTTAATAATAGCGACCAGACCATCCAAGGCTGAGGTGAAATCATCATTAACAACCAGATAATCATACCAATCTGCCCGGGAAATTTCTTCTTCAGCATGTTTTAAGCGCTTTTTGATCACCGCATCAGCATCGGTGGCCCGGCCCCGGAGACGTTTTTCCAATTCAGCAAAATTCGGAGGCAGAATAAAGATAAAGACGCCATGCCGACAATTCTTCTTTAACTGAGCTGCGCCCTGAAAATCGATATCAAGCAGCAGATCAAGCCCTTGGGCTGAAGCTGAGGCCAAAGTTTCGAGAGATGTTCCATAGCAATTTCCATGGACTTCTGCCCACTCAGCCAACTGCTTACGATCAATCATCTGCTGAAAACCGGCCATATCCACAAAGTGATAATCAGCCCCGTCCCGTTCACCAACCCGCGCCGAACGAGTAGTGAACGATACAGATTGACGCAAATTTACGACCCTGTCAATTAATTCCCGACACAGTGACGTTTTCCCAGCTCCGGAAGGTGCAGAAACAACAAATAGAATCCCCGACCTCTCGGCCGAGGTGTTGGATGTTCGATGTTCAATGTTCGATGTTGACAACTCAAGAACCTGTTCTTTGGTTATTTTTCAGATAACTGATAAATCCGTTAAGAAGACCGTTTAATTTCTGTGCTCGACTTTCGATAGATGTAAACTGCTCGGTAGTCATGAATTTAATGTCAAGGCCAGCGTAGCTCAAGCTTTTCACTTCGGCAAGAGAACCACGAGCAACCGTCAGAAAATACACAAACTCCTTATTACCACCACGCTCAAAACCTTCGGCGATATTGGTCATAATTGACACAACCGCTCGTTGCATCTGATCTTTAAAGCCACGGTCATTACAACCTTTCAGAATGTCATACACATCCCTGACCAACAAACGGGCTTCCTGCCAGGACTGGATATCTTCAAATCGCTCGATCTTCATGTCCCCCCCTTGGATATATCCACCCTACGGGTGTCGTTCGAAGTTAATTTGTTCGAAGTTCGATGTTGAAACCTCGAACCTCGAACACCAGAATATCGAACATGTTACTCGATATTCTGGACCTTATTCAATATTTTGTACCTGCTCACGTATTTTCTCAAGTTCCGATTTCAAAACCACCACTTGGTGAGTCAATCCTGCATCGTTCGACTTAGACCCCATGGTGTTGGCTTCTCGATTCAACTCCTGAACCAGAAAATCCATCTGCCGGCCAACCGGTTCGTTCTGCTGCATCAGATCATGAAACTGCTCAAGATGACTTTTGAAACGGGTGACTTCCTCGCTGATATCACAACGATCGGCAAAAATCGCAATCTCCTGCGCCACCCGTTGCGGATCACCGACCTCATTACCAAACCGAGCCAGACGCTCCTGCAACTTTTGCTGCCATTCGATCGGGACTTGCGGAGCTCGCACAACAATTTCAGCCAGCAAATCGGCAAGCTGACCAAGCCGCTGCGCAATATCCGCAGCAGTCGCCTCCCCTTCTTTTCTGCGCATCCCAAGCAATGCCTGCAAAGCCGTATCGAGAGCAGAAGTCAGGCAGAGCGATAAATCCTGCTCTTCGATATCAACGTCCTGCAGAGACAAAACATCCTTTTGGGCCAACAACAGGTTGAGACCTATCCCGCCGGACAAAGCATGGTTTTCGGCCAGTTGCTGAAAAACCTGCATGTAGGCGTCCGCAAGCGGTTGATTGATCACCGGTTGCGCCGGCACCCGCCCGGTCGTTTCCTGCGTGATAAACACATCCACCTTGCCACGTTTCAACACACCCGAAACCTGCTTCTTGATCCGCGTTTCCAGCGGCAATAACAATCGCGGGGCCTTGATATTGATATCACCATAGCGATGATTGACCGCTTTAATTTCAACGGAAAAGGACAGGCCGTCAACCTGCGCCTGTCCACGACCATAACCGGTCATACTTTTGATCATAAAAGAACCTTTACAATTATTGATGTACCGCAGTTGCCGGATGCGGGATCACTTTGGCAAGAGGTTTATTCTCCACCGGAGTGTATTCCGGAACCAGCTGCCGTAATTTTTCTCTTACCCCAGCTAAATCCAACGCTTTAGCATCAGCCAAAAGATGATCCATCCTTTTTACCAGCTCATCATGCGGTGGCGTCACTGACTGAGCAATACAGATTTTATTGTGTGGTGTCGACAATACCCCCTCACCATCCAGGAGTAATTCCTCGTAAAGTTTCTCTCCAGGACGCAAGCCGGTGTAGACAATCTCAATATCCTCATGCGGCTGCAACCCGGAGAGCCTGATCAGTTCTTCTGCGAGGGTCTGTATCCTAACCGGTTCCCCCATATCAAACAAGTAAATCTCCCCCCCACTCCCCATACTTCCCGCCTGCAGAACCAGCTGAGTAGCTTCGGGGATGGTCATGAAAAAACGGGTCACATCCGGATGAGTGACCGTAACCGGCCCACCTTTTACAATCTGCGCCTTAAACGTTGGAATCACACTACCGTTACTTCCCAACACATTTCCAAAACGGGTAGTCACAAAGTTTGTCTTACTTGTCTTATTAAGTGACTGGACATAGAGCTCAGCAACCCGTTTTGTCGTACCCATCACATTGGTCGGGCGAACGGCCTTGTCCGTGGACACCATGACAAACTTTTCAACACCAAAACAGTCAGCAGCATCGGCCAGCAATCGGGTTCCCTGAATATTATTGTTGACCGCTTCGGCAGGATTGAGCTCCATCATCGGCACATGCTTATAGGCTGCAGCATGGAAAACAACTTGCGGCATCTGCTCATCAAAAATAACATTGACCCGTGAACGATTACGAATATCGCCGATAATCGGTACGATATGAATATCAGGATAGGTATCCGCTAACTCCTTCTCTATAAGAAACAGTGGCGTTTCAGCATTCTCAAAGAGAATAAGCTTCTCCGGTTGAAAACGTGCCACCTGCCGACAAATCTCACTGCCGATACTACCACCGGCACCAGTTACCAGAACACGTTTATCCTGTAAATAATTACTGATTTGCGCCTGGTCCAGAGAGATTGGCTTACGGCCGAGCAGATCCTCTAATTTAACATCCCGAAGTTGCTGAACCGAGACAGAGCCGTTTATCAAGTCTCCAACACCAGGAAGGATTTTAAATTTGACGTCAACGGAACGGCAGCGCTCAACGATTGATCTAATTTGCTGTCCCGAGGCGGAGGGGATTGCAATGATAATTTCATCGACTTTATGAGCATTGACAATATCCGCAAGAGCCACCTGTGTTCCAAGAACTTTCAACCCCTGAAACAGGCCTTTTTGTTTCAAGTGATCATCGTCGACAAAACCGACCAGTTCCAGATCAAGACGCGCGTTCGAACGAACTTCACGGACGATCATCTGACCAGCATCACCAGCACCAACAACCAGTATCCGCGATTTCTTCGCGCCAGAACCGTTTATCATGGGCAGGTAATTTTCCCGAAAGGCGCGGGTGGCAAAACGCACCCCACCCATGAGCATGAAACAGAAGATACCATCGAGGACCAGTACCGAGCGGGGAATCTGCTCCAGACGGTAGACGAAAACCGCATAGCCGACAAAAATCAGCGAGGCGATAAGATTCCCCTTGAAGATCTGCACCAGGTCGGGCATGGAGACATAGCGCCACCAGCCCTTGAACAGGCCGATTCGCCAGAAGACAACTAACTTAATAGCCAATAGTGGGGGGAGCAGAGAGACTATTCTTGGCCAATATTCCTTGGGGATGACAAAATCGAAGCGGATAGAAAAGGCAAAGAGAAAAGCAGATAAAACGACTACCGCTTTCAGGAAAATAATCACCCAGAATCGATTATTGTAAAAAATAGATTTCATGATTCAGCCCCTCCAGGCGACAAAGTAACTTCCAGATCAACCACGTCAAAACCTTTTTTTGAACGCAGATAAAGGCGGATGAACGCGGATAAAACCGGAAAAACGTTCTTGATTCGATCTGCGTTCATCTGCGTTCGATTACTGTTTTACCCACTGAAAATTCGTACTAACCAGAAAAACGGCGAAATCCATGGATCATAAGCTCCCTCCCCCAGAGGGCAGAAAAATAACTCATCCTCACGCCCGTTCGTGTCACTCACTCAAGCCGCAAAGCCGCAAAGCCGCCAAGGAAAACACAACTTAAGACCTTTGATTTCCAACCCCAAGATTTCGGTTTCGGGTTTTGATCTTGACCTTCTTAGCGCCTTTGCGCCTTTGCGCGAACCGATTTTGACCTTGACCTTAAAAACCATCCTCACGCCCGTTCGCTCCACTCACTTAAGCCGCAAAGCCGCAGAGAAAACCAGGTGTTACATCGGCAATCATTCGACACCATCCCGCATAACAACCCAGCGACCTGAACGCGGCGTTCCTTCACGCACCAGAAACCCTTTTCTTTTCAGTCGTCCCAGATATTCCTTGACCGTATCACGGCGCATCGACAACTGAGAAGCCAATTCACTGCTGGAGAACCTGGGATTTTCCTTCAACAAGTCCAAGATCTTCAGTTCAAGTTCTGTGAT
>JAUVEB010000148.1 GCA_030595055.1 Desulfuromonadaceae bacterium | reverse complement strand
ATGGATTTGTCGGCGGACGTCAGGGCACAATTGCGTTCTCTGTTGGCTGCGCAACAGCTGGATAATCCGCACGTTGTCGAAGCGCTGACCCTTGCGGCTAAGGTGATTGCCGCTCCGGGGATGGTGGCAGAACTCTGCTGGTCAGATGACCCGGACTACACGGCCGGTTACGTTGCCACGGCAGATAAAAAATATCAGCGGATCAGTTTACTCAAACCGGTTGGTGAAGAGCGGGGAGGGCGGGCTTTTTTTGTCCAGTGCGGCAAGCAGAGACTCGCGATACTCATCGATTGGTTGGAGCATCAACCGTTGATGATTGAGCGAGTCGGTCGTATCCATCCGGCCCGCTACTGGAGAGAAGAGTCATGAAAGGGTTGCAGCATTGTTTGACCGATCTTGCAGAACGGGGAATGTTGCGGACTTTGCGTGAAATTGAGACGGCTCAAGGCCCGCGGGTCAAGATTGCCGGTCAAGAACTGTTGTTGCTTTGTTCCAATAATTACCTCGGCCTGGCAAATCATCCCGCGTTGATTGAGGCAGCATGTAAGGCAACGACCGATTTCGGCGCCGGTTCCGGCGCCAGCCGCCTGATTTCCGGGAGCATGTCTTTGCACCATCGCCTGGAAGAGCGTATCGCAGACTTTAAGGGGACTGAAGCTGCTTTGGTATTTAATAGTGGTTATGCGGCGAACAACGGAATTATCCAAGGGTTGTTAGGCCCGGAGGATACGGTTTTCTCCGACAGTCTCAACCACGCTTCCATCATCGACGGCTGTCGCCTGTCCGGGGCGCAAATTCTGATCTATCCACACAGTGACATGCTTGCACTGGAGCAGCTTCTTGAGCACGCAGGCAAGGAGCGGCAGGGGCGCTGGTTGATTGTGACCGATGGCGTTTTCAGTATGGACGGGGACCTGGCGCCACTGGACAAACTGGTCGACTTAAAAGAGCGTTTTGATGCCTGGCTGATGGTTGATGATGCCCATGGTGGTGGGGTGCTGGGCGAACATGGTCGTGGTACTGCGGAATATTTTCATTGTCTTGAGAAGATTGATTTGCAGATGGGGACCTTTGGAAAAGCTTTCGGCAGCTTCGGCGCCTATCTTGCGGCCGGCCGTGAAATCATAGAGACCTTGATTAACCGGTCGCGCAGCTTTATTTTTTCCACCAGCCTGCCCCCCGGGGTGCTGGGAGCAAACTTGGCTGCAATCGATCTGGTTGATGGTGTGGAGGGGCGGCGGCGGCGGAGCCGGTTGGCTGCAAATCGTCAACTCTTCAGTCATTTGCTTGCCGAGGCGGGTCTGGATCTTTGTGGCAGCAATAGCCAGATTGTCCCGGTTATGATCGGGGATCCTGAACCGACCATGGCGGCGACGGAAAAGCTTTTTTCGGCAGGAATTTTTCTCAGTGGTATCCGCCCGCCGACCGTGCCTCCCGGAACATGCCGATTGCGAGCCACATTGATGGCTGATCATACGCCGTATGAACTTCGCCAAGCTGCGCAGTTGTTGATTTCAGTTGTCCGTGGCGAGCAGCTGTGACCGATTTTCAGCAGCTGCAGCTTAGCGTATTGCCTGATGGTCGGCGGGTCGCTTGGCGTGAGCAAGGGTCAGGACCATCATTGATCATGCTGCATGGCTGGTCGCTCTCTTCGGTCGTTTTCAGTGAAGTTGCCGTTTCCTTGGCAAGGCATTTTCGGGTTCTGTGTCCCGATCTGCCGGGACATGGGCAATCAGACCGCAGTTCTGAATGCTCTTTGGACAGTTTTTCCCGAACGATTTCAGCATGGGCCAAACATCTCGATATAACAGAAACGGCTTTGCTGGGCTGGTCGCTTGGTGGGCAGGTTGCCATGCAGTTAACGCTGCAGAAACGGCTGGATGTAAAGAAGCTTTTGCTCGTAGCAACAACTCCCTGTTTCTGCCGGACGGGTGATTGGGAGTTTGGTTTGCCGCTGACGCAGCTTAAGCTACTGGAGCGCAATTTGGGACGCGCTTTTGAGAAAACCACGGCAGATTTTTTTCAACTGCAATTTGTCGGAGAAAATCTGTCCCAAGAACGTTATCGGCAGATTTTCAAGCTTGCCGAGCAAGTTGGGCGGATGCCGGAGCCTGCAGCGGTTCGTGAGAGTTTGGCTGTTCTGGAAACAACTGATTTACGCGAAGCTTCGGCAGCAATCCAGGTTCCGACATTGGTTATGCATGGTGATTTGGATCAGATTGTTCCTCTTGCTGCGGGGAAATTTCTGGCCGCAAAGATTTCTACCGCTCAACTGTGTCGCATAACAGCTGTCGGGCATGCGCCATTTTTCAGTTGTCCCGAAAAGAGTGTGTCTCAATGGCTCAAATTTCTCCAGTCACGGTGAAAAAAACGATCGATAAACGGCAGGTTCGGCAGCATTTTTCCTCACATGCCCGGGATTACGATCGTTATGCACGTGTACAGAAAACGGTCGCAGAGAAATTGTGCAAACGTCTTTTGCCGTTGTCCGGTTCCTGGCGTCATGCGTTGGAAATCGGTTGTGGAACCGGGATGCTCAGTCAACAGGTCGCCGGTTGTTTTCCTGATTTACCGCTGGTATTGTCTGACCTTGCTCACGGCATGAGTCAACATATACAACAGCTTCAGCCACGTTCTCCGGTGTGTGACGCCGATGCGGCAGCTTTACCCTTTGTCAGGGCAAGTTTTGATCTGGTTTTGTCCAGTTCTGTCTATCAATGGTTAAATAATCTGCCGAATGCCTTTTCCGAGGTTGCCAGAGTTTTGCAGCGCGATGGTCTTTTGGCACTGGCTTTTTTTGGCGAGCGGACCTTATTCGAGTTAAAAGAGTCGCATCAATGGGCTTTGGCAGAAAAGTTATCGCATGGACAGTTTTTTCCGAACCTTGAAGCCGTTTCCTGCGCGCTGCAGAATAAGTTTGAAATCCTGCAATTAGAATCTGAAATTGAAGTTGAATGGCATAGCGGAGTTCCGGCTCTATTGCGGAATCTGAAAAAAATCGGCGCGCAAAATGCCAGCGAGCAACGTCCTCAGGGGTTGGCATCCCGTCAGGCCATGCAGAAAATGATCAACAGGTATCAACAACAGTATGGTGCCGAGCAGGGCATCCCTGCGACTTACGAAGTAATTTATCTGCTGGCAAGAGGTTTGTAGGCTTTTCATTTGTCTATTGATTCTTTTCCGGCTCAGGCTATACTGAGAAACCGAATTTTTTGAACAATGTTGAAAGGAGGCCGTCAGATGCCTGTCGTGACAGTACGTCTTGTTGGTGGAATTAGTGCCGAGAAAAAAGAAGAGTTGATGGCTCAGATTACTTTGACGATGAAAGAGGTGCTGGGAAAAAATCCTGAAGCAACCCATGTGATTATCGAAGAGGTTCCCGCTGAGAACTGGGGGATTCGTGGTAAAACAGTTGCTGCGATTCGAGCTGGAAAATAGAAAATGTTTTATAAAAAACAATGGCCGCCATGTCTAGGCGGCCATTGTTTTTTTATCAGTAGTTCCTTCTTGCCGAAGCTCACCTGCAGTTGATCTCTCCACGAAAAATTGCCCCGACGATCCGTTTTGCCTCAGGTGAGGTGACCTGATAGAAAACTTCAACCCCTTCCCGACGCCCGGTAATGATGTCTTTATTCTTCAGCAGGGCAAGGTGTTGAGAGACCGTTGCCTGTGGCAGACCAAGGCATTCCCAGATTTTTTTGACATTACAGGACTGGGACATCAGGCCGGCAACAATTTTTAACCGGATCGGGTGACCAAGCACCTTGAGTATTTCTGATTCACGGTCGTAATCCTGTTGCTTGTCGAAAGGAATTTCCTCAGTAACATCAGTCATAATTATTCACCTTTAGTTGTATTTTGAATATATGAATGTTAGTAGGATTTGTAAAATAGGTCAAGCTTGTTTATCGCATACTTTGCTTATCGGTTTTTTAATTGCGACGAAATTGGTGCAGTGATGTGCAAGAAAATATTTCTGTGTGTTTTGTTCGTTCTGATTCTTCTGTTTGTGCCGTTAATTATCTCGGCAGAAGTGCCGCAGGAAAATTCCTCGCAGAAGAATCACCCGATCGAAAATCTTGTCGGGGAAAAGCTTTATTATGATGTATCTTTTCTCTGGTTTAAACGCTTGGCAGAAGGATCTATCAGTCTGCAACGTGCGGAACAACCGGGAACTTACCTGGCCGTTATGCAGGTTCGCACGCTCGGGATGGCGGCTTTTTTTACCAGGAACCGGATCGAAAAATATCAAACCCTGCTGGAAATCGGTCCGACCGGGTTGCTGCGCCCGTTACTGCATAGTTCTCATGCTTTTAAAGGTTCAGGTGATCGGCAGCGAGAAAAGCGAACCACTTACAGATTTGATTTTAGCGCCAGACAGGTGCACTACAAAAAAGTCAAAAATGGGCGGGTGACTGCGGATGAGCTGTTGTCGTTGGAAACCGACGGCCCGGTTTTTGACATTCTCAGCGCTTTTTATAATTTGCGGATTGAGTCTTTTGGAAAAATTGCTCACCGGAAAATTGTTCTGCCGACATTTCACCGTAAAGGAGTCGAGGAAATTGTTGTTGCACCGGTAGAGAAACTCAGCAGCAGTGAGCAAAAGTTTTTTGCTGACACGACTCTGCTCTGTAACGTGTTGGTGGATCCATCTGTATTTAAGACCAAGGGGCGTGATCTGTATGTCGGTTTTGACGAAAAGAATCGTTTGGTAAAAGGGATAATCAAAAACGTTATCGGCTTGGGTGATGTGAAGGGTGTGTTGCGTCATGACCTGTCATTTTTCCCGCCTGAAGATTAAGTCAGGGGTTGGTCTGCCGAATTTTTGCTTTGTCAACAGGAGAATACATGCAATCAGTAGAAAGGGTGTTTGTTGTCGGACATCGTAACCCGGATTCTGATTCAATCTGCAGTGCGATTGCCTATGCTGAGTTGCGGCGCTTGCAGGGTCTGGACAACGTTCAGCCGGCCAGAGCCGGACATATCAATCAACAAACGGAATTTGTCCTGAATCGGTTGGGGATTAAAGTGCCGCAGTTGCTGGCTGATGTGTATCCACGGATTAAAGATGTGGTCACAGAAGAGGTTGTGACCATCCATGAGTCGGAGCCTCTGTCAAAAGCGATAGCGCTCTATCATCAGCATCATATCCGCATGCTGCCGGTGGTCGATGACGATTTCCACGCGAGGGGGATGCTGCTGCTGAAATCGGTATCCGAGCGGTTCCTCGTGCCGACTGAGCCGGAAAGGATGCGACGTGTCAGGGCATCGTTGGCTTCTATCCAACGCTGCCTCGGAGCTGTCGTGCATCATCTGGTAGAAGCGGAACAGATAGAAGATTTCAGTCTTTATGTCGGCGCCCGCTGTGAAGCAAGTTTCCGCAACTGGGTTGACGAAATTATCCCGAGGAAATCCATTCTGATTACCGGAGACCGGGAAGGGATTCAAAAACTGGCAATTGAGGCGGGGGTGCGTTTGCTGATTGTCTCCGGGAAGTCTCAGCTCAGTGAAGATTTACTTGCTGCTGCGAAAGTCAGGGGGGTCTCGGTTCTCGTCAGTGATTATGATACCGCCAACAGTGTCTGGTTGACCCGCATGGCAACCCCGGTCGGTGAGTTGGTTGCTGATGATTTCATGTCCGTCAGCCCCAATGATCTGCTTGAGGATCTGCGATTGATGTTGTTGCACAGTAAAGATCCGGGGGCGATCGTC
>JAUVEB010000031.1 GCA_030595055.1 Desulfuromonadaceae bacterium | reverse complement strand
CATCGATTTTGATGATGTCGATAACCTCCAGAAACTCATCAAGGTTCGAATCGTAGACAAAGTCATCAAGGGCCAGGGTAAAGCCGGCTTTTTTAAGGTTTCGGCAGGCCTCATGAAGTTTCGGATCCGGGATCAGCGGCTGGAGGATCTCAATGATGACTGCCTTGCCGGGGAGAGTGTTGATAAAACCGTTTTTCAGAGAGTTGTGGGTGGCCTTAAGAAAGGCCAGGGAGTTGTCGGTCATCTCTTCTATGCTGAAGAGCAGGAAGCTGTTGGCGATGACATTCGACGAGGCATCATCCAGGTCGGTACCGTCAAAATAGTTATCAAGACTGTTGCGGAACAACAATTCATAGCCGAAAATATTCAACTGCCAATCAAAGATCGGCTGGCGGGCAATAAAGCGTTCCATAGTCCCCCACACGTTGCATTATTAATTGATGTTAAGAATATTACAGCAAATGTCTTGCATGTCAATCTATTCATGCGCTGGAAAAAAGCCTGATTGTGTTAAATTTGTTCTGCTGTGTTATTGCTTTGCTGAAATGATCCAAGGAGTTCATGCATGTCTCTTGAATTGGAATGCCCGGCGCGCATCAGCCGTTTGCAGGAAAAACTGCAAGCACTGGAGCTAGATGGTGCGCTGTTTATCTATCCGATCGATATCTACTATTTTACCGCCACCCGGCAGAATTCAACCCTTTGGGTGCCGGTTGAGGGTGAGCCGCTGCTGCTGGTCCGAAAAAGTTACACCCGCGCCAAAGATGAGGCCTGTGTTGCCGACATTCGCCCTTTTCCACGCAGCAAAGAGTTCGCTTCGTTGTTTGCCGGGCAGCAGAAGATCGGGATGACCTTCGATGTCACCCCGGTGCAGCAGTTCAACTACTACAGTAAGCTGCTTCCGGGCCGTGAGTTCAGCGACATTACAATGCTCAACCGGGAACTGCGCTCAGTGAAGTCCACGTGGGAGCTGGAGCGGATGCGTTATTCCGGGGTGCAACTGAGTCGGGTGTTTGCCTCGGTTGCCGATTTCCTGCAGCCGGGGATGCGCGAAGTGGATTTGGCGACTGAATTTGAAGCGCGTTTGCGGAAGATCGGCAATGAAGGTTACGTGCGGATGCGTGCCTTCAATCAGGAGTTGTTCATGGGCCTCGCGGTCGCCGGTTCCAGCGGCAGCACCGGCGGTTTTTTCGATGGGGCGGTCACCGGGCAGGGGATGTCGCATGCCTCGCCCCATGGGGCATCGGTCGAAGTGATCAAGCCGGGCCAGCCGGTGCTGATCGATTACGCAGGCGTTTTTGACGGCTATATCGTCGATATGACACGGATGTATGTCTGCGGAGAATTGAACGAGACGCTGGAAAACGCTTTCACCGTTGCTTGTCAGATACAAGCTGAGGTTGCTGCAAAATTGGAACCGGGAGCGATCTGTTCCGAGCTGTTTGCCATGGCGACAGAGATGGCGGCAGATGCAGGTCTCGGCCACTGTTTTATGGGCCCTCCCGGAGAGCAGGCGAAATTTATCGGTCATGGGGTCGGTCTCGAACTGGACGAATTCCCGGTTCTTGCGCCGGGTTTTGATATGCCGTTGAGCGTCGGGCAGACCATTGCTGTTGAGCCGAAATTCGTTTTTCCCGAACTGGGTCCGATCGGCATTGAAAATACTTACGCGGTTACCGAGCAGGGAGGGGAGAAAATCAGCGTCCTGTCGGATGCTTTGGTCAGAATCTGAACACCAAGTGGGTAAATTACGACCTATAATTCCCTCTTCGGGGCTGTGTCGGCAGCTTATTTGTTTCTGCTCGATTCCTTTTCCGGTCTTCTTCAGGGTATAATCTTTCTTTGAAAATAGTCAGGACGGCAGGATATCGACGATGTTAAGTTTTTTGTGGAAGTACCCAGCTCGGTTCTTTTCATGAAATACCAGAAGTGCCAGGGAGTGAAGATGAAGAATTTCAATAAGTTTTACATCAATGGAGAGTGGTGTGATCCGCTTGGCAGTGAAGTGATTCAGGTGCTGAACCCGGCGACCGAGGCGGTTGTCGGTGCCATTCCGGAGGGGACAACTGAGGATATTAATCAGGCGGTGGCGGCGGCTAAGGCTGCCCTATTGAGTTGGTCGGCCACCAGCGCCGAGGTTCGGGGGAGCTTCCTGAAGCAAATTCATCAGGAGTTAGTGGTCCGTGCCCCGGAAATTGCTGAACTGATCAGCGCTGAGATGGGGATGCCGATCAAGCTCAGCCAACGGATCCAGGCAGGCTTGCCGGTGGCAGTCCTCGAAAGCACCATTGAGTTGCTGCAGGATTTCTCTTTTTCCGAACGGGTCGGTAACTCATTGGTGTGCAAGGAACCGGTCGGGGTCGTGGCCGCGATCACGCCGTGGAACTATCCACTGCATCAGTTGATGATCAAGGTTGCCGCCGCCCTTGCCGCCGGTTGTACCGTCATTGCCAAGCCGAGTGAACAGGCCCCTCTGAATGCTTTTCTCCTAGCCGAAGTCATCGACTCCTGTGGCCTGCCGCCGGGTGTGTTTAACCTCGTGTCCGGATACGGTCCGGTGGTCGGGGAGGCCTTGGCTGCTCACGCGGATGTCGACATGGTTTCCTTTACCGGTTCGACACGGGCCGGCAAACGGGTTTCGGTTCTGGCTGCGGAGACGGTCAAGCGGGTGGCCCTTGAATTGGGTGGTAAGTCGGCTTCGATCATTCTTGGCGATGCTGATCTGGCGTTGGCCGTCAAGGCAACCGTGATCAGCTGTTTCCTGAATTCCGGCCAGACCTGTAGTGCGCAGACGCGGATGCTGGTCCCTGAAAGTCTTTACGACCAAGCGGTTGAACTGGCTATCGCCGCTGCTGAAGGTTTTCAGTTGGGCAGTCCGCTCGATATTAAGACCAAGGTGGGTCCACTGGTTTCTTCCGCACAGCGTGATCGGGTTCTCGGTTATATTCAACAGGGGATTGATGAGGGTGCGGAACTACTGTTCGGGGGCGCTGAAGAGCCGGACGGTTTCCCCCTTGGTTATTACGTGTCCCCGACTCTCTTTGGCCGGGTGGCTACGCATATGACGATCGCCCAAGAGGAAATTTTCGGCCCGGTCCTCTGCCTGATGCCGTATGCTGATGAAGAGGATGCCATCCGTATTGCCAACGACAGTCGTTATGGCCTGGCGGGCGGTGTCTGGTCGGCCGATGTTGATCGCGCCGAGCGGGTGGCCCGGCGGCTGCGGACCGGGCAGGTCGATATTAACGGCGGTCGTTTCAATATCCTGGCGCCGTTCGGTGGCTACAAGCAGTCGGGCAACGGCCGTGAATTGGGTCGCTATGGAATTGAGGAATTCCTCGAAATGAAGGCTCTGCAGTTTTAGACGGATGTCCAGGAGACTGTCGATGAAATGGTCTCCTCGGGGGGCGAAAACGCCCCCTCGACAATTTGTTTATCGGCGATTTAATACCTAAATGTATAGGTAACCGAGTCCGAAAATCCCCCCGGTCAACAAGTAAATCAAACCACTGATCCATTTGCCCAGATACCTCCGGTGAATACCGAACAGGCCGAGAAGGGTGAGCAGTATCCAAGCGACCGTATAGTCGAGGTGTCCTGTCCGGTAAAACCGGAGATTTACAGGGTATAGCCGAATGGCGTTTGTTTAAGGGTTCGTAGCACGCTCCAGCAAAACCGGGACTGTCCCCACCGGCTCCTGAGCGAAGGCGAAGGGTGGGGGCTGTCCCAGGCTTTTGCGATACGAACCACCGCAGTTTCATAACCGTAAAGTCGGGACAGCCCCCGATGGTGCTGGGGACAGTCCCGACTTTACTCCCAGCGTACAAAAGCCCTTAAACTAGCGCCATTCCAGACAGACCCTTTCACTCAGGTTCTTAACCGATGGCCCTTGCCGATCAGCCAGGCCGCCCAGCAAAACAGGCCCAGCGCAATCGTGCCGCTGACCCCGAAGGCCAGTAAAAAACTCGTATCTCCAACGCCGAGAATAGCGTGCCGAAAACCGTCAATCAGATAAAAGAGTGGATTCAAAAAGGACAGCTTTTTCCAGGGTTCAGGTAGAATTGAAATCGGGTAAAAAACCCCACCGAGATAAATCAACGGCAGAATCAGAAAATTACTGTACATCGACAAGGTATCGAAGTTGTGGGCAAAAATTGCCGCAATCAAACCGAACTGAGCGAAGAGAAAACTGGCGAGCAGCGCCATCAGAATAGCCAGCCAGGGTGACTGCCAGGGCAGGCCGGCAAACAACGTCGAAAGCATCCAAACCGCGCTGCCGATCAGCACCCCGCGCAACATGGCTGCCAAGGTATAAGCCATGATAAATTGCGACGGGCTGACCGGAGTCACCAACAGGTCGACAATCCCCCCCAGGTAGCGCGACATAAACAGTGACGATGAGGTATTGGCAAAAGAGTTGTTGATCACCCCCATCAGAATCAATCCGGGGATGACGAACTGGGCATAGCTGAACCCCTCCAGGACACTGAGCCGTTCCCCGAGGGTGGCGCCGAAAACAAACAAGTAAAGCAGGGCGGTAATGATCGGTGGCAACAGGGTCTGCGAAGCCACTCGCCAGAAACGCAAAATTTCTTTGCGCAGCAGGGTCACAAAGGGCAACCAGGAATAATATCCAGGACCCTGATCAGTGGACATCTTCGTCCCCCTTCATCCCGGTCAGCTGCAGGAAAACTTCTTCCAGCCCCCCCTGATCGGTCTCAATATCCCGCACTTTCAGGCCCAGTTCGCAGAGTTGTTGCAACAGAATTCCGGCACCTTCCCCAGTCGGCAAACAGAGCAGCAGCTCACGGCCATCGGCTTTTAATTTTGGCCGGTAGCCCGTCAAGGCGGTTGGTATTTCCTCCAAAGGGCTTTCCAGCCAAAGCCGTAAGCGGCGATTCGACAGACGCCGCACCAGTTCGTGAGTCTCTTCCAGAGCGATCAGTTCACCGTGATTCATGATCGCGATCCGATCACACATCTGCTCTGCTTCTTCCAGGTAATGAGTGGTCAAAAGAATGGTCGTCCCTTGCCGGTTGATTTCGCGGATAAAATCCCAGAGTCCGTGGCGTAATTCGACATCGACACCGGCGGTCGGCTCATCAAGAATCAGCAGCTGCGGCTTATGAATCATCGCCTTGGCAATCATAAATCGGCGCTTGAGGCCACCGGAAAGCTTCAACATCACTTTTTCCAGGTGCGGCCGCAAACCCAAGCGATCAATCAACAGCTGCCGCCAGACCGGATCATCCTTCACCCCGTAATACCCGGCATGCAGCTTGAGCGCCTGGTCGACGGTAAAAAAGTTATCGATGACAACCTCTTGGTGTACCACCCCGAGCATTCTGCGGGTCATACGGTAATCACGCTGATTATCGTAACCAAAGGCCCGGATACTGCCGGAATCGATCCGCGTCACCCCGACAATCATGTTGATAACGGTACTTTTCCCCGCCCCGTTGGGACCGAGCAGGCCAAAGATTTCCCCCTGCCGGATGGACAAACTGATCCCCCTGACAGCAGGCACCCCGGCAAAAGATTTCTGCAAGTGACTGAGTTCCAGTGCATTCATGCCGCGACTATACATCTGGCATTCCCTACTGGCAAGCGGCCTACAGCTAGTGGCCCGTGCGGCCGATCAGGTCTTCTGATTCCGGCCATTTTCGACGCCGCCCGCGTTATGCCGACTTAGACTTAACGCACGATCAGACCCGCGTCGGCACACCTTACAGCAGCAAAAATATCCGGGAATTCATTGACACAACTAACCGCTCTTGACTTCTCAGCAGACGGCAGGGATGATGGCTTTCTGAGGTTATTTGTAAACTGAATCGAAAGCATACCGGAGTAAAGACATGTACAACATATGCAAATATCTATTGCTATTGACTTGCTGTATTTTCCTGCCGTTTCAGTCATCAGCCGACGACCGGGGCACGGCTGAAATTATCGCCCTGGAAATCCGCAACCTGTCAACTTCTGTCGATCGGCTGACCCAGCTCTTCTATGAGCAGGGGCAAAAAAAGAACCGGGACACTGTACTGCGGAAGCTCGACATCGCCGTCGCCTACCTGAATTTTCGCTCCCGGCGTATTGAGATGATGGAACGGGACCTGCAGCGAACCGAGAGTAGCAAAAGCCGCCTGGAAGACATTATCCGGCAATTGGAAGAACGTCTGGAGCAACTTGAGGACGAAGACAGCAACACCGGTCCCCAGGGAAAACTCAGCAAAGAGGATGCACAACAGCAGCTGAAACTGCTCCGGCAGCGCCTGGCCCGCACTGAGAACGAAATCATCGAGGACAACAATCGGATTCTCGAACTACGTCATCAACTGGACGATGTCGAAAATTTTGTTGAGCGGCACCTGGAACTTTAGGCGGAAACAGCGGATCATCAAAATATGGGTGTTTATTCCTGGTTGCTGGCTAAAGGCTATGATCTGGCCATGTATAAAACGGAACAGCGCTGCCTGCAAAAATGGCGTAGCGAACTCCTGCTGCGGGCAACTGGCGAACTGCTGGAAATCGGGGCGGGAACCGGGGTCAACCTGCCCCACTACCCGGCCCATTTGAAGCACTTGACACTGAGTGAGCCGGACCGGCATATGCGGCTGAAGTTACAGAAAAAACTATTGATAGAACAGCAGTATCCAACCCGTATCGCAGACTGGAGTGCGGAACAGATTGAGCTCCCCGACCAGTCCGTCGATACCATCGTCAGCACGCTGGTGCTCTGCTCGGTCAACGATCAACAACAAGTACTGAAAGAACTTCACAGACTCCTTCGGCCGGGTGGACAATTGCTGTTTCTGGAACATGTCATCGCCCGGGATCCCGGCACTGTCCGCCGACAAAAACGTTTTGAACCCTTCTGGTTCTATTGCAGCGGCAACTGTCGACTGACACGCGATACCGCCGGGGCGATCGAAGCGGCCGGCCTGCAGATCGAGCGGCTGACTGAAGACGCTATGAGCCCCGCTCCAACCATTATCAAACGAACGATTCGCGGCGTCGCCAGAAAAACTTCTTGAATTATTATAAAAACCGGGTCTAAAAGACTATCGCACAAACCAACCTTGATGGCTTCGCAAAGAACCTTGAGATGGCGCCTGCAGGTTTTTTTTGCGCCTTGTCGATACGAGGGGGTACAGGCGTTGCCAAGGTCAAGGATGAACCCTTAAACTGAGTCAATATTCATTCTAAAAGGAGAGTGCTATGGCAGAGATAAAAGACAAGTTTTGGCTCGATCGGACAAAAACAGCATTAGTTGTCATCGATATCCAGGAAAAACTGGTTCCGGCGATGGATGAGCGCATCTGCGGTCAAGTTGTCAGTCACGTAAATATGCTGCTGGAAGCTTTTGCTGCAATGCAACTGCCGGTAATTGCAACAGAGCAGTACCCACGGGGGTTAGGTCATACCATCGAAGAGCTGGCTGCGGCAACGGAGCAACAATGTGTTGAAAAAATTTCGTTCAGTTGTGTCGGTGAGCCGAACTTTATCAGTGCGTTGGAGAAAACCGCTGCCGAGCAGGTGGTGCTGGTCGGCATGGAAGCACATGTTTGTGTCTATCAGACAATGATTGATCTGCTCGATCGGGGTTATGTTGTTCACCTGGTTCGTGACGCCATCTGTTCACGCTTTAAATCCGATTACCTGACGGCCATCTCCATGGCTCCCCGGATGGGAGCCGTATTGACAACAACAGAAATGGCGCTTTTTCAACTGGTCGGGGTCGCCGGCGGAGAAGCATTTAAAAGCGTGTCCAAACTTGTCCGGCGGCGGACCGCTTGATGGAAGAGTTGACTGAACAGCAACGGCAGGAACTTCACGCAGATTTATTGACGTTGCAAAAAGAGTTGCAAAACTTGTTGATCGATTCACGGGACAGCAGTAAGGCGGTAGCTTTAGATCAACCGATTGGCCGCTTATCTCGAATGGATGCATTACAGCAGCAAGCAATGGCCAAAGCCAACCGAGCTGCTCACCAGCAACGTTTGCGGGGAATTGAGGCAGCCCTGCAAGGGATAAAGTTACAGCGCTACGGTGAATGCCGAAACTGTGAAGAACCGATCGGCTACCCAAGGTTGAAAGCCCGTCCGGAAACCCCCTTTTGCCTCGTTTGTCAGGGGCAGATCGAGAAGAGCGATCATGTCTAACCTGTTATTGATTGTTCTGATGGTCGCAGGCGGGGCTGCTGTTGCCGTCCAGCCATCGATCAACGCCCGCTTGGCGGAGAAGACCGGATATCTCCAGGCCGCGACAATTTCCTTCGCGGTGGGAACCCTGGTACTGCTGTTTTTGTCCCTTATGGCCAGTCAAGGCAGTCTTCGCCGGGCCACCGAGGCTGACTGGTGGCAGCTGAGCGGCGGCCTGTTCGGAGCCTTTTTTGTCACCATGACGATTGTCGGTGTGCCGCGTATCGGCACCACGGCAGTGTTGGCGTTGACCATCGTTTCACAGTTGGCAGCCGGGCTGGTGATGGATCATTACGGGCTGTTCGGGATGCGTAGCATTCCGGTTGATTTTAAACGGCTGTTGGGAGTGGTGTTTCTATTGGTCGGCGTGACACTGATCTGCCGTAGATAAAAGGTATAAATTACAAGAAAGGAGATGCTTTTCAGGTTTCAGTCAGACATCAGGCGTAAGCTGCTCACTGTTCGGGAATTCATCTGCATTAAGCCGAAGTGAGAGGGAATTATGTCGCAAGCATTCAAAGCTGTTGTGATTGACGATGTTACCCTGTGCCGACAGTTACTGACAGACATTCTGGAGGATCGCGGCTATCAGGTAAAGAGCTATGCCAGTATAAAAGAATTCACTTGCCGGACAGGAGCCGACGAGCGTTGCCCGAATGAACATGCCTGCATCGATATTTTTCTGACCGATAACCAGATGCCCGAAACAACCGGCTTGGAAGCCATAGAAAGCATGCTTGGCAAAGGCTGTAAACTCAGGGCTACATCCAAGGCGATTTTCTCCGGCGCATGGTCACAAATGGAAAGGCAAAAGGCGCAGGATCTCGGCTGTAAAACTTTCAGTAAACCCTTTGAGCTCAGCAGTTTTGAATCCTGGTTGCAAGAGCAGGAGGCCAGTTTCTCAGCATAGAAAAACAAACCCCGTCACTCTGGATGTTATGAAAAGCGCCGGTTGTTCTGACCAGGCGCTTTTTTATTCCTGCCAGAAAAAACCCAGGGGATCCTGCTGAATGGCACTGAACAGTTTACTTAACTCCAGCGTCGGGGTGATGTTGAGATAGAGCTGCCAATGTTCACCATTTTGATGATGCAGGGTCCATTGGTTCAATTCCGGGCTGTAACGTAATTTGGCCATCGGCAGTTGCTTGTGTTGTTCCGGATTCTGCGCGCTGCGACGGACTTCGTACAGGTTGATATGTAATCCTTCTATCCGGTAACGAATATGCCGCGGCCGAAATTCATCATCTGCTGCTTGTTGACAGAAAGTGAAAAGCAGTTTTTCTGCCCGTTTTTTCAGGAGTTCCGGAAGTTCCATCACGGTGGACATGCGGCGCATTGTGAGCGGAAAAGGTTGGTACTCAGATAGCGATCTCCACGATCCGGGAAAATGGCCACAATGGTTCCATGTTCGATTTCTTCAGCAATTTTTAAGGCGCCGGCCGCTGCCGCACCACTCGACATACCGACAAAGATCCCCATGTTGACGGCTAATCTGCGTGCCGTTTCGTAAGCTTCCTCATCGCCGATGACCAGTTTTCGATGCAGCTTTTGTTCATCGTAAATTGCCGGGACAATTGCTTCCTGCATGTTTTTCAAACCCTGAATCTTGTGCCCGAGGGTTGGTTCAATACCGATGATTTTGACCTGCGGAGCATGTTCGGCAAAGTAGCGGCTGATTCCCATCAGGGTACCGGAAGTACCCATCCCGGCGACAAAATAGTCAATATTTCCAAAGGATTGTCGCATGATTTCCGGACCGGTTGTTTCGTAATGGGCCAGCGGATTGTTCGGATTGGCATACTGATTCGGCATATAATAACGATCCGGCTCAGCGACTAAAATTTTGTGTGCCTGGCGGATTGCTCCATCAGTTGCCTGGCAACCGGGCGACAGAACTACTTCAGCTCCGTAAGCTTCGAGCACTCCGCGGCGTTCTGAACTGACACAACCCGGCATCACCAACTTGACACGGTAACCTTTAGCAGCACCGATCATGGCAATGGCAATACCGGTATTGCCTGAAGTCGGCTCCAGAATGATTTTATCGTGAGTCAGTTCGCCGGATTCTTCTGCCCTCTCGATCATGTAAAGTGCCGTGCGATCTTTTACCGAGCCACCGGGATTGTTCCCTTCCAGCTTGGCGAGAAGGCTAATCCCGGGCTTCCCGCAAAGAGGTGAAATATCCACCAGCGGGGTATTGCCGACCGACTCTACCAGGGTCGGGATCGACAGAAACGGTTCTTTGATTTTCAGCACGAGAACACTCCTTGAACAGATCTATATAATACCGTGCAATGGCCCACCTTCGGCACCCAGCATATCGACTCTTTTTTCAACTTCCGGATCATCAATCAATGGTGGCGCATGGTGCGGCTTACGCCGCGCATCGATGATCAAACTGCCGCTACAACCCCAGTGTTTACCGATACAGGTACTCTCGACCCCATAGATATCAGCAGCCGGATTTGAACGGGTAAAACAGACCCAGAGCCAATTATTCAGGCTGCTTGCACAGAAGTCAGAGTCATCAACGACGATCACCAAAGGAAACCGATTGATCGGATCATCAACTGACTTTTTGCCCAAGCGAAATAGATTGCGATCTGCACCCGGTTGATATTCTGTGCAGGGTGGTCCTTCCAGAAGAAGGATTCCAGGTAGCGCAATTTGCGGATTTTTGAAGCCGCGAGGAAGCGTCAGCTCCGCCGGAATTTCTTTCGGCAGATCACGCTGCTTCGGCCCGACTGCCGCGAGCACAACTTTAGACCCCTGGTTCAGACCGTGCCCACTGTAATCGAGGGTGTCGATGGTGGTTCGCGTCTGAAAGTGCAGATCACGACGCCAATCAATCCGCTCCAGAAGATGCTGAAAAAAAGCCGGGATATTATGGATATCGAGGCGTGGATTGTCGTTCTCAGCGACGATCAACAGATATTTTGCCAACGATAATTGCCCTTGGCCAAGAATCGCATTGGCCTGAGTCAGTAACTCCTGGGGTTGGATCAGGTCGTTGTAGGGCGTGTATCTCTCGCTACCGATCGCCAGTAACAGCGGATGAACACCGGCCGCATCGACGGCGTGCACACTTTTAATTCCCGGCAGGACTTCAGGGATCAGTTCACCGGTCAATTCGTGAATAAACGCTCCGAAACTGGTGTCCTCCTGAGGTGGACGGCCGACACTGGTAAAAGGCCAGATCGCATCGGGGCGATGGTAAACCCGGTCGACTCTGACCAGCGGAAAATCATGGGCCAGACTGTAATAACCGAGATGATCACCAAATGGACCCTCCGGTTTCAGCTGCTGAGGGTCAACCGTTCCGCAAATAACGAAATCGGCTTCGGCAGGCATGGGTAAAAACCCGGCAGGCTGCACGAGGGGAATGCGCTGCCCGGCCAACAGTCCGGCAAAAGCCAATTCGGGCATCCCTTCGGGCAGCGGCATGACCGCAGCAACGGTCAGACTGGGGGGGCCACCGATAAAGATATTGACCTTGAACGGGCTCCCCGAGGATAACGCCTCTTGGTGGTGACCGCCGATGCCGCGATGGATCTGGTAGTGTAAGCCGACTTCCCGATCTTGCAGATAATCGTTTCCGGAAAGCTGTACCCGGTACATGCCGAGATTTGCCGAACGCAGGCCCGGGTTAAAACTACTTTCTGAATAGACTTGGGGCAAGGTCACAAAGGCGCCGCCATCATCCGGCCAGCTTTTGATTTGCGGAAGTCGACTGATCTTCGTTTGTCTTTGCAGGACAGGGCCATCCTGAACTTTTTTGGGGAGCAGGTGCCAAGCCGCTAACGGCGCAGACAAGATCATCGAAGGGTGCCGCAACAGGGTTTTCGGGTCGAGTTTCAACCTCACCAGAGTGTCGACATGCTTAAGAGCATCACGAAACAAAAATCGGGTTCGTTCCAGGGTTCCAAAGAGGTTGGAAACCGCCGGGAAATCACAATTTTTCAGGGTGGTGAAGAACAGAGCCGGACCGCCGGCCTGATAAACACGGCGTTGAATGGCACCTGCTTCAATATTCGGATCAACGGGTTGATCGATACGAATCAACTGACCTGTTGATTCTAAATCGTTGACCGCTTCGCGTAAATTTCGGTAGCCCATAGAGATCCAAACCTGCTGGAGGTGAATGTCGAAACTATATACTTCAGTTAAGGGATAAAGGCAACGAAATTCCCGATTAATGTACTCAGGTTTAAGGTCTGCCAGTTCCTGTCTGTCAGGCCTGCGTTTAGCCGGTTTCCCCGGCCGGGGGCGGAGGTGTAAAGAACTTTCACCCTCGAGCAGGTGCGCCCTGCCGGGCGTACACAAAAAAAGGGCGACCCCGAACAGGCTCGCCCTTTTTCAGCAACTTAGAATCAAGCTTATTTCATCAGCAGTTGTACAACTTGATCGGTGAAGGGGTTGGCAAAGAGGATAATCATGGCCACAACGAAAACATAGATAGCCAGAGACTCGATCATCGCCAGACCGATCATCATGGTGGTCAGGATCTTACCGGAAGCACCGGGATTACGGGCAACACCTTCACAGGCGGCTTTGATGGCCAAGCCCTGGCCGATACCGGTACCGAAAGAACCCAAACCCATGCCGAGACCGGCTGCAAGCATACTCCAAGCGAAAAATTCCATTGTCATTCTCCTTCTGTTTCCAGTTTTTTATTGTTCCTATTCAGTATAGGACTGTTTCGCACCTGCGATAACAAAATATCAACGGCTGAGGAAACCCGGCCGGTTCCAATTTTAGTGAGCTTCTTCCAGTGCTCCGGCAATGTAAATCATTGCCAGGAGGGTAAAAACAAAGGTCTGGATAAATGCCACCAGAACCCCCATCAGCATCATCGGGATCGGCAGGAACAGCGGCACCAGCATCAGGAAGATCATCAGGACGATCTCATGCCCCCACATGTTTCCGAAAAGACGCAGAGTCAGGGACAGCGGACGGGCCAGATGACCAATAATCTCAATAACAAAAATCAGCGGGGCCAGCCACAAGATCGGACCCATGAAGTGCTTCACATAAGCACCACCATGCTTCTTAAAGCCGACAACATGGGTCATGACAAACACTGTCAGTGCCAAAGCCGCGTTGGTGTTCAAATTAGCTGTCGGCGGGTAAAAGCCGGGAATCAAGGCCAGGAGGTTGGAGACCAGGATAAACAGCGCAAAGGTTGCAATCAGCGGAAAGTACGCTTTACCCTCCTCGCCCATGGTCTCTTCCAGCAATCCCTCAATGCCGGTCACCACAACTTCCATCAGATTCTGCACGCCGGTGGGAACAATCGACGCGCTCCTGGTTGCCAGAAAAGCGACCAGGGTCAGGATGGCCATAACCAGCCAAGTATAGGTCACATGCTCGCCCAGGTGCAGATGCAGTTGTTGTTCTAACCACTGCAAAAATAAAAACGGATGGGTCATGGTTTAAGCTCTCCTATCTTCTATACAAAACTTTTAATAGAGTCGTTTCAGTGTGGTAACCAGCAGATTCAGAACAACGACCGACAAGCCGACCACCAGTGCCAGGGGATGAACGCCACCGCGGACCAACAGTAAATAAATTGCACTGGCAACCACGATCAGGCGGAAAAAATAGTTTCGTGTAAACCCTTTGGCCGAATGCAGCTGCGGGTCACTTATCAACCCCGACAGCGATCGGCCCAGCCAGCGGTAATTAAATATAACCAGCAAACCACCGGCCAGCACCCCCAAAGAGATCGGGGCTGATTGCCAAAACAGACTGAGCAGAACCAGAACAACCAGGATTATCCAGTTACGTCTGGCCATCTCCGCCAGCAGCTGATCATCCTTCGTCACGTTCCTGTTCCGCTTGCTGTTCTTCCCGTTGCTGCCGACGCAGTTCTCGAGCCGTCAAAATGTACACATTGCGAAAACCGGAAATAATACCGATAGTCAAGAACCCCAGCGTAAACCAAGGGCGCGTGTCCAACCACTGATCCAGATAATAACCGATAGCGAGACCGATAAAGGTCGCCGCCACCATGGAAATGCCGACACCCGACAAAAAACCGAGCGACTTGAACAGCTGACGTCTACTTTCTTTATTTTCTGTCATCGTAAACTTTGTATACAGTGCACAATCTATCCACAAAAAAGCGGGTTTTTGAATACCATGAAGCCTTGGCAAAGTCAACTGCATTTAAGTCTGTCACAGCAACACAAAGCTGCCTGTGACACCCCCGAACGGCACTGGTTTAAGGATTCGCAGCACGCTCCCGGCAAAACCGGGACTGCAAAACCGGGACTGTCCCCACCGGCTCCTGAGCGAAGGCGAAGGGTGGGGGCTGTCCCAGGCTTTTGCGATGCGAACCACCACAGCTTTCATAACCGTAAAGTCGGGACAGCCCCCGATGGTGCCGGGGACAGTCCCGACTTTACTCCCAGCGTACAAAAGCCCTTAAACTAACGCCATTCGTGACACCCCCTTAGAGTGCTGAAAAAGACTTTTCCGTCGCCTCAATCGTCCGATCGAGATCCTCACGCGTATGGGCAACGCTCATAAATCCGGCTTCAAATTGGGAAGGCGCGAGATTGATGCCATTATCGAGCATATTGCGGAAAAATTTACTGAAAGTTTCGGTGTCACTTTGCACAGCATCGGCAAATGAGGTGACCGGCCCCTGCTGGAAATAGGTACAGAACATGCCACCGACCCGCTGTCGGCAGGTAGCAACGGAACTCTGATCCGCAACCTGCAAAAGTCCTTTTTCCAGGTAGGCACTCTTCTCTTCGATCTGCTGATAAAAACCTTCTTCCTGCAATAACTTCAGGGTCGCAATCCCGGCACTCATCGCCAGCGGATTCCCCGACAGGGTCCCGGCCTGATAAACACCCCCCTCCGGAGACAGCGAGTCCATGATCTCCCGCTTGCCGCCGAAAGCGCCGACCGGCAGCCCGCCACCGATGACCTTACCCAGGCAAACCAGGTCACCACGCACGTTGAATCGCTCCTGAGCACCACCGTAAGCGACCCGGAAACCGGTCATCACCTCATCAATAATCAACAGAATCCCTTCTGCGGTACAGAGCTCACGCAATCCTTCAAGAAAGCCGGGCAGCGGCGGCACACAGCCCATATTGCCGGCAATCGGCTCAAGGATGATACAGGAAAGCTCACCCCTGTTCGCAGCGACCAGCTCTTTCACTTCAGCCAGATCGTTGTAAGTCGCCGTCAGGGTGTATTTGGCAAAATCCGCCGGAACACCGAGCGATGTCGGCACGCCGAAGGTTGCCAACCCACTCCCCGCTTTGACCAACAGAGAGTCTGCGTGGCCATGATAGCAACCGTCAAACTTGAGAATCTTGTCGCGCCCGGTGTAACCCCGAGCCAGACGAATAGCACTCATGGTCGCCTCGGTTCCCGAAGAAACCATGCGAATTTTTTCGATGTTCGGGTAGGCCTGACAGACCAGCTCGGCCAGTTCAGTTTCACGCGCTGTCGGCGCCCCGTAAGAAGCCCCGCTTGCAGCCGCCTGCTGGATTGCCTCAACCACCTTCGGGTGACAGTGACCCAAAATCATCGGCCCCCAGGAGCCGACATAATCAATATATTCGTTGCCGTCAACATCGTAAATCTTGCAACCGGCAGCCTTTTCGATGAAGATTGGATTGCAACCGACCGATTTAAACGCCCGTACCGGGCTGTTAACACCACCGGGAATCACATTTTTAGCTGCGGAAAACAGTGCTTCAGATTGCTGATGATTCATTTTGAAACTCCCTGAAAAATGAGTGGCCGTTCCGTTCTGCCGGCTTATTAAAAAACACCAGCCGGCAGGGTGTCGACACCCTGCCGGCGGTTAGCCTTCGTTATCACAGACACCCCCGACTGTCAAGATCTGCGCGCAGCAAACAGCGTGAAGATGCTGATCAAAACCAGATTCGGAAAAACTTTATCTGGTTATCTCCCTTATTCAAGTTGGGCTCTGATTGACAGGAACTGAAACAAAACCCATAAAACCGGTTTAGCCACGGACACACCCGGACAACTACGGGACAAAAGCAAAATCTTATCTCGCGCAAAGCCGCCAAGTCGCCAAGGTTAAAATTTCAATAGGGCACGTTTTTTTGCGTCTTTGCGGCTTGAGTGAGCAAAGCGAACGGGCGTGAGGATGATTATGAACTTTTCCGATTTCAGGTTTTACGTCCCGCCCCTGTCCGTGTGGGTCCGTGGCCGACATTTGCCTTTGTCATGGATTTACTGGAGCGAAGTGGATAACCGGAAGCTTGTATTTACAAATATGGTCGATCAAGCAAAAATTGTCGGGGGGAATTGATGGCGAGAAAATAACCGAAAAAGTCCCCGCCTTACAGCGGGGACTTTTTCGTCAGGCAACGACTTAGGTTGGGCCGGTGCTCATGACCGGGCTCAACTCTTCAATCTTGTTGTTCTTGATCCGCCAGTTATATAGATCTTCCATATCCTTATAAACCTGGAAAACCTGGAAGAAACCATGCCAATGGGCATAATCAGGACCATTCATCGCCGCGCCATGACGGGCACGACGACCGGTATGATGCCAGAGATAGTACATCAATTCCTGGAAACCATCTCTCCACGGATCTTTTTTGAGCAGTCCCTTCTCTGCCAGTTCTTTCTTCATCTTTACCGCGCCGTCCCAATAGGTATTGTACAGCTCAACAGCACTGTCCAGGGTCTGCATTGTCATCTCGGTGTGGGTTGCGCCATGACAGTTGACACAGACCTTACGCATCAACTTGTCACCTTTTTTACCATCGCCCCGGACGCCGCTGCGGATTTCACTCCGCTGATGCACCAGGTCCCATTTAAGACGCTCATTGACATTATGGGTCGTTTCCAGCTCACCGATACCGGACATATGACAAACGGCACAGGTGGGCGCCGCATAGTCACCGGGCTGCCAGGTTCCGGGAGCGCTGTCCCACTCCCAATCTTCACCTTCCGTCAGAAAACGCTGACCATGCTTGGACTCAAGGTAAATTTCAATATTCGGATGGTCAGGGCCCAAGTGACAACTGGCACAGGCTTCCGGCTTGCGGGCCTCGGCGACAGAGAATTTATGTCGGGTATGACAAACCGTACAGGTTCCAACGGAACCGTCAGGATACAGGGTGCCGACACCGGCGGGCCAGGTACTGTTGATCGGTTTATTATCAGGGCCGAGCTCAACAACTGAACCGTGGCACATCTGACAACCGGAAGTCCGTGATGCTTCATTCATCAGGGAGCCCTCTTCGGCCCCCAGGAAACCGGCTCCCTCATGGACGAGCTGTAGGGCAACCAGTGCGCCGCCGGCCTTATTTTTGTCGTAAACAGCGGCCCGAGACAGATCGGCATGACCGCTTTTCAGGAATTCTTCAACTTCAGCCGGATGGCAGCGAGCGCAAGTTTTCGATGAAACCATGGGTGAAATAAAGGTTTTGCTTCCCTTTAAACCGGAACACTGACTTGCCATGGGAGAATTTGACTCTACGACATGACAGTCATAACAAGAGATCCCGGCATGCCCCATTTTACCCAGTTTCCAATCTTCAATAATGCCTGGAGTCTTTTCCGCATGACATTCGATACATTTCGCTGCGTCCTCAGTGTAGCCGCGTTTAATCTCAATCTTGCGCGGCGCCAGATTCGGGGTGTCGACAGCATAGGCCATGCCGACCCAGACCAGCAGACAAGCAAGACTGATCAAGCCGATTTTTCCATAAAATTGTTTCACCTGAGACCTCCTTTTCGTTTGTTATTTTTCTGACGCATAAAAATTTTTGACGGTCTGAAGCATATCTTTATGACCGACATGCATATGACATTCGGCACACATTTTTTTAGCCTCACCCCGCAAATAGGCACGGTGAGCCAGCAAACCACCCTTTGATATTCCCGGCGGCGTCAAATTATGGTGACAACGGTGACAGGCACTGTCAAAAGTAAACTTAAGACGATTTGCCTCGGTATTCGCAGCCCAATCGAAACTTTTCCCATCAATCGTTAAATTGTGAATAATATCGCTCGTTCCGGTAATTGCTTTGGTGACAAGGTAATCAACAAAATTCCCGTGCGGCAGATGACAATCCACGCATTGCGCGGTAAAACCCTGGGGATTTTTGCCCCCGTGGACAGAAGCTTTCCACGAAGTTCTAAACGGCTCCATAACATGGCAACTGACACAGAAATCATCCGTATTTGTCGTCTCCACCATAAAACCGGAAGCCAGAACAACAACCATCGCACCGACTACGCCGAAAACTGCTCCAAATATCCACATCTTTCTTAAGCCGGACTTGCCAGGTGTCCCTTTGCTCGACATTCACTCACCTCCTTCCTGAAGCGGCGGTCTAATCTCTTCAACGAAATCCACACATAACTATGCAAGAGCATTATCGCTGTAATAATTAGTAGCAGAGTTCGGGCCGATAGCAATAATCCCCAAAGGATTTTCCACGACCGACATACCGCATAAATTCCCTTGTATTTTTCAATAATACAGTTACTGTTCATCCGAAAACTCCGGAGGAACAGAATGAAGGTCTGCATGGGAAACGAGCATTTTTTCGCGGAGCAAGAAAAACCATAAAGCTTGGGGGAAAATCTGTCTTTCTCTGCGACCTTTGCGCCTCTGCGTGAGATAAAGTTCCGCACTTGTCCCGCCCCTGTCCGTGTGGGTCTGTGGTCAGTATTTGGCTTTTGCAATGGACTCTACCGGAACAAAGTAGATAACCGGATAAACCATTAAGGAGATTGAAAGATGCTCTACGTCATCCACTGTTTCGATAAGCAAGACCACCTGCAGGTCCGGATGGAGAACCGACCGGCCCACGTTGACTACCTGAAAAGCTTTGC
>JAUVEB010000034.1 GCA_030595055.1 Desulfuromonadaceae bacterium | reverse complement strand
GACCGGTTCCGGGCGCGACGTGCTTTTACAGATTTATGTCGAGGAGCGCAACAGCGATTACTGCGATCACGCCATGCTCTCGCTGAAAAAATCGATGCAGTGGGATGAAGAGGTGTATGGCCTGGAATATGATCTCGACCGCTATATGATCGTCGCTGTCGATGATTTCAACATGGGGGCGATGGAGAACAAGGGTCTGAATGTCTTCAACTCCAAGTATGTGCTGGCGCATCCGGAAACAGCCACCGATAGCGATTATCTCGGGGTCGAATCGGTCATCGGTCACGAATATTTTCACAACTGGACCGGTAATCGGGTGACCTGCCGTGACTGGTTCCAGCTCAGTCTTAAAGAGGGGTTGACGGTCTTTCGGGATCAGCAGTTTTCTGCGGATATGAATTCGGCGGCGGTCAAGCGGATCGATGATGTGCGGGTCCTGCGACAGTTTCAGTTTCCGGAGGATACCGGGCCGATGGTTCATTCGGTGCGACCGGCCGCCTATGTGGAGATCAATAATTTCTATACCACCACCGTTTACAACAAGGGCGCCGAGGTGATCCGTATGCTGCAGACCCTGCTCGGCGCAGAGAAATTCACTGCCGGGGTGCAGCTTTATCTGCGGCGGCACGACGGTCAGGCCGCGACCTGTGATGATTTCATCAAGGCGATGGAGGATGCCGGGGGCATCGCTCTGACGCAATTCAAACTCTGGTATTCCCAGGCCGGTACACCACTGGTGCTGATCCGCACAGAGTATGATGCCGAGCGGCAGTCCCTGACTCTGAATATCCTGCAGCATTGTCAGCCGACTCCCGGGCAGGCAGAGAAACAGCCGTTTCAAATTCCACTTGCTATCGGTCTGCTGGATGCTGACGGTCAGGATCTCCCCCTGCGACTGGCCGACGAGACGTTGCCCGGAAAGAGCACCCGGGTGTTGGATCTGACCGCCGCTGAGCAGAGTTTCACCTTTGTCGATCTGCCGCGGGAACCGGTGATCTCACCGCTGCGTGGTTTCTCGGCGCCGGTGCGGCTCAAGTGTGATTTCAGCGATGATGAACTGGCTTTTCGCATGACCCATGACAGTGATTCTTTCAGCCGCTGGGAGGCGGGACAAACTCTGGCGGTGAAAGAATTGTTGCGGATGCTCAGTGCTCTGGAACAGGGGCGACAGTTTGTCTTGACTCCGAAGTTCGTGCTCACTTGGCGCCATGCTCTGGAAGACCGTGACGCCGACCTGAGTCTGCTGGTGCAATTGTTGACTTTGCCGAGTGAGCAGTATCTGGCCGATCAACTGCCGGAATTCGATCCGCAGGCGATCCGTGAAGTGCGTGACCGGGCCCGTTGGCAGCTGGGGAGCGATTGTCGGGGAGCACTGTTGGACCGTTATGAAGAGTGTCTCGGCAACGGCAAGTATCGTCTTGATCCGCAATCTGTCGGGCAGCGCAGTCTGCGCAGTCTCTGCCTGTCCCTGTTGATGGAACTCCACGAACAGCGGGTCACTGATCTCTGTTTGCGGCAGTATCGGGAGGCGGATAACATGACCGACCGCCTGGCGGCGTTTTCGGCAATCATCGACAATCCGGCCCCTGAACGTGAGCAGCTCGTGGATGATTTCTTTCTGCAATGGCAGAAGCATCCGCTGGTGATTGATAAATGGTTCACCTTGCAGGCATTGTCACATCGACCGGAAGTTTTTGCTGACGTCGAAAGGTTGCTGCAACACGCGGAATTTTCACTGAAAAATCCGAACCGGGTCCGTTCGTTACTCGGTGCCTTCAGCCAGAATCTGGCGGCGTTTCATCGTGCCGACGGGGCGGGCTATCAACTACTGGCTGAGCAGATTCTGCTGCTTGATCAACGCAATCCGCAGGTTGCTGCCCGTATGGCCGGGCCTTTCACGCGCTGGAAACGACTGGAGCCGAAGCGGCGGGCTTTGATGAGGGCACAATTGGAACGGATGCAGCAGGTGGAGTTATCACGCGATCTTTATGAAATTGTCACGAAAAGTTTGCAGTAAGGAGTTTCTTTTGCAAGAGGTGGTCATCATCGGCTGCGGTGATATCGGTTGCCGGGTCGGTCAGCAACTGATTGAACAAGGAAAAGAAGTCTTGGCTCTGGCGCATACTCAAAAGAGTGTCGTTAAGTTGCGTAAAAAGGGGTTTTCCACGCTGATCGGCGATCTCGATTACCGCGCCGATACCCCGGAAATTCCAGTGCATGGTCGGCAGGTGTTTTATCTGGCGCCTCCCCAGGGTGGTGGCAAAAGTGATGTCCGGATGCTGAACTTCTGCCGTAAACTGTCGCCGAAAAATACACCGGCCAAGGTTGTTTATATCAGTACCAGCGGGGTGTATGGCGACTGTGGTGGTGAAATTGTCACCGAGGAAAGACCGATCAATCCGCAGACAGCAAGGGCCATGCGCAGAGCAAGTGCCGAAAATCAGCTGCAGGAACAGGCCGCGAAGCTTGGTTTTGCGCTGGTCATCTTGCGGGTGACCGGAATTTATGGGCCGGGCAGGCTGCCGCTTGCGCGCATCAGGCAAGGGCATCCCGTGTTGAAAAAGGGGGACGGCTCCTATACCAACCGAGTGCATACCTTTGACTTGGTCCAAGTGTGTCTGGCGGCGATGGAAAAGGGTGAACATGGTGATATCTTCAATGTCTGTGACGGGCAGGAGAGCAGCATGACCGACTATTTTCTGGCGGTGGCCGATCTTTGCGATCTTCCACGTCCAAAGGAAATCGGTATGGCCGAGGCGGAAAAGGAGATGACTCCCTTGATGCTCTCTTACTTAAAGGAATCGCGGCGGATGTCGAACCGGAAAATGCTTGATAAACTTGCTGTCAAACTTCTCTATCCAACTCTTGCGGATGGTTTGAAAGCCAGTCGGGGGGAATCATGATCGGCAATGTCGCAGCTGCGGCCATCAAGCCGGTGGCTGGTTTTATCCGTGGTTTCAGCTATCCTTTAAGGGCGGTAAACTTCCTCGGTTGCAACCCACGTCTGTTGAGGTACTTGGCGATACCGTTTGTCATCAATGTGCTGATCTTTTCCCTGTCAGTCTATTTCGGCTTGGATCTGTTTCAGGGGCTGTTGGAGACCTACGCTCCCGGTACCGATATCTGGTATGGGGTAATCCTTTATTACCTGGCTTGGACGGTTGCCATGTTGCTGACGGCAGTGGTGGTGTTTTTCACCTTCACGGTGGCGGGCAACCTGATCGCTGCACCTTTCAACGAACTTCTGTCCGAACAGGCAGAGGCCCTGAAAACAGGTCGCAAGCCGGATGAACGCTTCAGTGTCGGACGATTTTGGCAAGAGAGCAGACACGCGATCATCGTTGAAGTGAAGAAGATGTCGGTTTTTATTGCCGGCATGCTGCTGCTGTTTGCCATCAATCTGCTGCCGGGGGTTGGTTCGTTAATTTATGCAGTGCTTGCTCCAGTTTTCACGCTGTTTTTTTTGGTTGTCGAATATATGGCTTTTGTGCTGATGCGTAAGCAGATGACTTTTAACGAGCAGCGACGCTACATGACTGCTCGGCCGGTTCTGATGACAGGTTTCGCTTGTAGTATTTTCTGTCTGCTGGTTGTTCCGTTTGTCCAGTTTTTTTGCATTCCGTTGGCCGTTGTCGGGGCAACTTTGCTCTGGTGCGATTTTCCGCGCGAGCAGCAAGAATAAGTGAGACATTTTTTGTCGGTTGCTGTTCGTTTTGATCTGAGTTAAAATACTTTGTTATTTCTGCTGTTTTTAACTGGTTGGCCACCTTCTTCTCCGGTGGTCCTCGGGAGTTTTTGACACCATGAGTAGACCTGGAAAAACCAAATTTCAAATTGATCTGCGTCGCCACTTGCGGGAGCAAGAAGTGGACGATAATCTGATCCATCTGATTTGTGAAATTGCCGAGGCGTCAAAGTACATTATCCACTCTATTCGCACGGGTGAACTGGGGGTGGCGGGAACTTCAAACCTGTACGGTGAGCAACAACTGGAACTGGATGTTCTCGCCGACCGTATCCTCTGCAAACGACTGGATCATTCCCGGGTCGTGGCCAATATAATGTCGGAAGAGAAGGATGAAATTATTCCCATTTCTCCTGATTGTGAAGGCAAATACTCAGTCGCTTTTGATCCGTTAGACGGGTCTTCACTGGTCGATGTTAATCTGGCAGTCGGGACCATTGTTTCTATTTTTGAGGGTTGTGATCTTTTACAGTCGGGCCGCAATCAGGTGGCCGCAATGTATATTTTGTACGGCCCACGGACGACCCTGGTTTACAGTGTCGGCAATGGTGTTCACGAGTTCGGCATGAGCAGCCTGATGGAATACACGCTGCTGCAAGAAGACATCACTCTTAAACCGCGTGGCAACTTATATTCTCCGGGGGGGCAGCGAAATCTCTATACTCCGGGAACCGAGGCGTTTGTCACCCATCTTGAAGAGCGTGGCGTCAAGCTGCGTTACAGTGGTGGTTTTGTGCCGGACATCAACCAGGTTTTATTGAAAGGGCAGGGGATATTCTTTTACCCGCACCTGAAGAACTTGCCGCAAGGGAAATTGCGCTTGTTGTTTGAAGTCAATCCGATGGCTTTTTTGATAGAGCAGGCCGGGGGGGCGGCATCCAATGGACATCAGCGGATACTGGATCTGCAACCGGAGCAGATTCATGACCGTTCACCGGTTTTCATCGGTTGCAAAGAGGATGTTAAACTCGCGGAGGACTTTATTCGTAAGTTGGAGACAGCTCAAGCTTCAGATAGTGGGAAAAAATGTCAACCAAAAGCCACGACCGACGGAGACTGACCGGCAACGAACCGTATGCTGCTGATTTGTAGAGACGGCTTTAATCTTTAGTTTTTTGTGAAAAAATCCGGCTGCTCCGGGAGGGGGGGATGTGCCGCTGATCCCTGTTCTTTTTACAGCGACCCTGGCGGGTCTGCTACTGGCACCGTTTTACACCTTTGCGCAAACCATCGGTTGGTTGCTGACGTTCGTTTGTTTGGCGGCGGCGTTCGTTGGCCGCAACAACCCCAGGCTATGGCTGATTTTTTTGTTTGTCGGCTTTTTTCTTTGTGCAAACCTGCGTTACCCCCTCCAATTTCCTTCCTCGGCAGAGATTGATCATATCTCCGGTCTGCATCGGAAAGTCGCTGTGACGGCAGAAATTATATCTGTCCGGCAACTTGCCGGTGGCCGTTCCCAATTCGATTTGCAGATGGTGCACTACGTGGATAAGGAGAAAATTATCCCTGTTGTCGAACCGGTGCTGCTCCGTTTGTCACTCGAGGAAGGGGACGACTCCTTTCTGCCGGGTGACCGGGTGCAATTTTGCAGTCGATTACGGAAGCCACGACAATTCGGGACTCCCGGTGAGTTTCACTGGCCGCGTTACCTGGCGAGCCAGGGAGTCGCGATGACCGCTTGGGTGAAAAATGCCGACCAGGTTACGTTCGTGACCCGGGGAGGTGCTTCGCCGAATCGTGCCATCGCCCGATGGAAAGGTTTGGTGGCAAGGAAAATAACGGCGGTGCTGCCTGATACCCAAGTTGCCCTGGTGAGAGCGCTGGTTTTAGGCGAATCCCGTTTGCTGTCAGCGGATACCCGAAAAAAACTGGCGTGTGGCGGGGTCAGTCATCTCTTCGCTATCTCCGGTCTGCACCTGGGATTAATCGGCTTGTTGGGGTATCGATTACTGTTGTTCGGCTATCGTCGTTCTGAAACCCTGTTGAATTTTCAGCCGCCACAGCGGCTTCTGCCGATGCTGCTGTTGCCTTTGTTGTTGGGTTACCTGTTGTTGACCGGGGATGCGGTGTCGACCCGGCGGGCTTTTTCTTTGGCTGCAGCCGGGGCCGTCCTCTTGTATTGGCGGCATGTTGTGAGCCCGCTACGCCTGCTGCTGTCCCTCGCTTTACTCTTTTTACTGGTCGCACCTTTGTCACTCTGGCATCCGAGCTGGCAGCTTTCATTCGCAGGCGCAACCGGTATTCTGCTGTGGCGGCCCATCTGGCAAAATTCCCCGGCTGCTTTGCCGTGGATGATCCGTGGCCCGGTGCGGTTGTTGTTGGTGACTTTATCGGCAACCCTGTCGACCTTGCCTTTGGTGCTGGTTAATTTTCATCTGCTGGCAACGGCGGGAGTGCTGGCGAACTTGCTGGCGGTGCCCGTTGTTGCCCTGTGCGCCTTGCCGGTGGGGCTTTGCGGGTTGCTCTTGTTGCCGCTTTCCTCCGTGCTTGCCGAGGGAGCATTCAGCCTCTGCGGCCTGCTCCTTGAGACAACCTTGAATTTTGTCAGTTGGCTGACCTCTTTTCCCGGTTTTTCCGGAACCTATCTGTTTTTGTCAAGATGGCAATATCTCGCCATCGGACTGTGTGTTGTGCCGATTCTGCTGATCGGCCAGGTGGGTTCTTTGCGTCGGCAAAAAACAATTATTCTGAGCTGCTTATGTTTGGCCGGTTTCTGTTGGTTCCGGCCGGGAGTTAATCCCACGCAGCTGAGTTTAACAATGTTCAGTGTCGGTCAAGGGGAGTCGATGCTACTGACCAATGATCAGCAGCAGGCAATGTTAATCGATGGGGGCGGGTTATACAGTAAGAGATTCGATGTCGGAGAGCGTTTACTGGCTCCGGCCCTGGGTGAGCTCGGTATTCACGAATTCTTTGCCGTCATGCTGACCCATGACCATCCGGATCATCGTAAGGGACTGCTTTTTATCCTGGAACATTTTTCGGTCGGAGAGTTCTGGTCAGGGCATCCGCTCGAGGAGTTGCACCCGCAATTACAGTCTGTGCTGCGTGAAAAAGCTGTGCCGGTGCGACAATTCCCCCCGGGCTGGAGTCTGGTGTCCTCTTGGCAGGGCGGCAATATGCAGGTCTTTCGTGGACCGGATTGGCTTGCCGAGGAGAATGATGTTTCTTTAGTTCTTTACCTTGAGGAACCGACCGGGGGGTTTTTGTTGACCGGAGATCTGGAACGTCAGGGGGTTAAGCAGCTTATTGCCGCCGGCGTGCCGGGGCCGGTGGCTTTTCTGAAGTTGCCGCATCACGGCAGTCGCCATTCCGGAACCGAGATGTTGCTCGACCTGTTACAGCCGCAAGCGTGTCTGGTTTCATCCGGCTACCGGAATCGCTATCGATTCCCTGCTCAGGAACTGGTGAATTCTCTGCAGGAAAGAAACCTTCCTCTTTATCGTACCGACCGTATGGGAACAATCAGAGTCCGCCGGATTGCTGAAAATTGGCAGTTTGAACGTTGGGAAAAGGGGCTTTTTCGTTGACATCTGTTGCTGAAGGCTGATAATAAAGGTTATTCATTATAGGAGATTTATGATTGCCGGCAAATCGACGATTCTGATTGTTGATGATGAACAGTTTTTCCGCAAGCTTTATCAAGACCTGCTCTCTGAGGAAGGTTATCTGGTTGAGGTTTGTTCGAATGGTATTGAGGCTGTTGTCCGAATGCGGCAGGGACAGGTTGATCTGGTCCTGACCGACATGGTCATGCCCGGCACAAACGGACTCGAGGTGCTGCGAGAGGCACGCCTGCTGCCTAATCCCCCGGAAGTCATTTTAGTCTCCGGGCATGCCAGTCTCGAATCGGCGATTCAGGCGCTGAAAGAAGGGGCTCGTGATTATCTGGTAAAGCCGTTCAACCCCGAAGAATTAAAACACCTGGTTCGTACCTGCCTTGAACAGCGTCGCCTGCTGGAAGAGAACAATCATCTCAAGACACAAATCCAACTCTTTCAGACTGGCCAAGCGCTCTCTTCGTTGATTGATCTGCAGCGCTTATTTCCGCAGGCGCTGGATGCTTTGTTGCGCCAGGCCGGAGCCGGGAGCGGCTGTGGATTTGTCCTGAAGGATGGTGTCCCCAGGTTGCTGGCGCAGGAAAATTTAACCGATGAGCAGGCTGAGAAACTGTTAGATCTGGTTTTGCCTTCGTTTGCGCCTTATGCGGGTTTTTCTTCTGCCGGCAAGGGTTCATTTGACCCTGTTGCCGGCTTGAGCCTGAACTCGGAGCATCTTTGGTTGTTGCCATTTCCGATGGATCAGGAGCTGAAGGGGGGGCTGCTGCTTTGTGAGGCTTCTGTGAGTCTTGACAAAGGTGAGGTGCCGGCCGATTTACGTTATCTCTGCGATCAGATTTCCCTCGGTTTCGAAAATTCCTGTCACTATCAGAATGCCCAGGATTTGATGTATACCGATGATCTCACCGGGCTTTACAATCATCGCTATCTGCAGGTTGCCATGGAACAGGAAATTCGTCGATCACAACGTTATGGCCTGCAATTTTCCCTGCTGTTTCTCGATTTGGACCGTTTCAAAGAAATTAATGACCAGCATGGCCACTTGGCCGGCAGCTCAGCTCTGCAGGAGGTTGGTGAGCTGTTGCGGCACTGTGTTCGAGATGTCGATACCCTGTTTCGTTTCGGTGGTGATGAATTTTCCGCGATACTGGTTGAAACCGATGGGCGGACAGCGCGGATTGTCGCCGAGCGGATTCGTAAGACAATTGATGAGTATGTGTTTCTTGATGCGCAAGGGACTCCTTCCCGGTTGACAGTGACTGCCGGGTTTTCCACCTTCCCGACCGATGCCGCTGATAAAAATGTTTTACTTGACCTGGCAGATCGTGCGATGTACGTCGGAAAAGGAACGCGCAACGTGATTCGCGGCGTTGAAGATATCCCGCAAAACTAAAGCAGTTAGTCTTCCGCTTTTATCGGGAGCCGACTTTCCGTTGCGACCTTCCCGGGTCTGTTCTCCTGCTCTTAGCTTTCTATTGAGTCCCTTGCAGAAAAAAACCTGTAAATAATCGAGTAACCCCTTTCGATCTCGGTAAAAATAAGGTATCTTCTCCTGCTTGTGTGGAGTCGCGGCTTAGCTTGTGCCCCTCCGGATACTTTGGATCGACACGATGAAGTTTTCCTGCGGTTGTCAGGAAACAGTGAGATATAAAGGGTGATACCTTGAGCATTGCAGCTGTCAAAGGGATGAACGATATCCTGCCGGGGGAGGTTGAAACCTGGCAGTTTTTGGAAGCAACGGCGCATGAGGTTTTTGGCGCCTATGGTTTTTCAGAAATACGTACTCCGGCAGTCGAGAAGACCGAGCTTTTCAGTCGTTCCATTGGTGAGACCACCGATATTGTTGAGAAAGAGATGTACACTTTCGATGACAAGGGTGGTACCTCGTTGACCTTGCGCCCCGAGGGGACGGCACCGGTCATGCGTTCTTTTATTCAGCACCGGCTGCACAATCTCGATCCCGTCTCCAAGTTGTATTACATGGGGCCGATGTTCCGCTATGAGCGGCCGCAAAAAGGGCGTTATCGGCAGTTTCACCAGATCGGTGCCGAAGTCCTCGGGGTTGAGGACGCAAAAATCGATGCTCAAGTTCTGGCCATGCTGTATCAATATTTTTGCCGGATCGATATTGAGGCTGTTTCTTTGCAGGTTAATTCCCTCGGTTGCCCCGTCTGCCGCCCGAATTATCGGAAAAGTTTGATCGGCTACCTCGAAGCGCGACTTGAAAAATTATGTCCCGACTGCCGGCGCCGTTATCAGAACAACCCACTGCGAGTTTTGGATTGCAAGTCTGCCGGGTGCAAGGCCGCCATCGCTGATGCCCCTTCTGTGGTCGAGCATCTTTGTGCTGATTGCGATCAGCATTTCGAGCAGGTGCAGAGGTATCTGCGAACCTTGGATATTCCTTTTGTGATAAACGTTCGCATGGTCCGTGGTCTTGATTATTATGTGCGCACCACTTTCGAACTGGTGACGGACCGGCTCGGTTCGCAAAATGCCGTTGCGGCCGGTGGGCGCTATGACGGTTTGGTGGAAAGTCTCGGGGGACCGCCGTTGCCGGGAATCGGTTTTGCCATCGGGGTTGAACGGCTGGTCCTGATGAAGGGGGAGCAGCGGGTTGCTCCTGCCACGCCGCAGTTGTTTATCGCCGCACTGGGTGATGAGGCGGCAGACCGGGCTTTTGTTCTGATGTCCGCTTTGCAGCGTGCCGGGGTGCGTGCAGAGATGGATTATCTGGGGAAAAGCCTGAAGGCGCAAATGCGCCGGGCGAATAAGTTGCATGCTGCTTATACGCTGATTCTTGGTGAAGAAGAGTTAGCCTCCGGTAAGGCACAGCTGAAAAATATGAGCGACGGCAGCCAGAGCCAGGTGGATTTGGTCGGCCTGGCGGATATCCTGCTGCAGAGGTTACAGGGATAGCCGTTAGGTAAAGATTAAAAAATAATAGTCTGATTTTGCTCAGACCGTTTGGAGGAATGATTTTGAACGATCAATTAGGAAACTGGAAAAGAACCCATCGCTGTGGTGATGTCACCGCTGAGTACATTGGCCGGGACGTTTGTCTTATGGGGTGGGTGCAACGGCGGCGCGATCACGGTGGTTTGATTTTTATTGACTTGCGTGACCGGGAAGGGATCGTCCAATTGGCGCTCGACCCTGATCGCGATCTTGCCTCACATAGTAAGGCGGAGCAGGTTCGTAATGAGTATGTCGTGGCGGCTCGCGGCAAAGTTTCTCCACGTCCGGAAGGAACGGTCAATCCGAAGATGAAGACCGGTGAAGTTGAGATTGAAATCAGTGAGTTGCTGATTCTCAACCGCTCCGAAACGCCTCCTTTCATGATCGATGAATATGCCGAGGTGGCCGAAAGTATCCGTCTCAAACATCGTTATCTGGATTTACGTCGTCCGGCCTTGCAGCGCAACCTGCTGATGCGTCACCGGGTGGCCAAAACGGTTCGTAATTACCTGGATAGTCAGGGGTTCATCGAGATTGAAACCCCGGTGCTGACCAAAAGTACCCCGGAAGGGGCGCGGGACTACCTGGTTCCAAGCCGTGTCAATACCGGAAGTTTTTATGCTTTACCGCAGTCTCCGCAACTCTTCAAGCAGCTTCTGATGGTGTCCGGTTTCGATCGCTACTTTCAGATCGTCAAGTGTTTTCGGGATGAGGATTTGCGCGCTGATCGACAGCCGGAATTTACCCAGATCGACTGCGAGCTCAGTTTTGTCACCCGTGACGATATCATGAACGTCATGGAAGGGATGATCTCGACGATATTCAAGGAAGCCATCGGTGTTGAGGTGGCTCTGCCGATGGCTCGACTGACCTATGCCGAGGCGCTGGAGCGTTTCGGTGTTGACAATCCGGATCTGCGTTTCGATCTGGAACTGATCAATATCACCGAGCTGGTTGTCGACTCTCAGTTTAAGGTTTTTGCTGACGTTGCCGCCGGCAATGGGTTGGTAAAAGCTCTGAATGTTAAAGGATCGGCCACCTTCTCCCGCAAAGAACTGGATGATTTGACCGATTTTGTCAAGATCTATGGAGCTAAAGGTCTGGCGTGGGTAAAGGTGACTGAAAAAGGCTGGCAATCACCGATTGCTAAATTTTTTACCGCAGATGAACTGGCTGCCTTGAACCGGAAGCTGGATGCCCAAGTTGGCGACCTGTTGTTGTTTGTCGCTGATAAGCCATCTGTTGCCAACGAGGCACTGGGGCGGCTGCGTGGTCATCTCGGGCAAAAGTTGGGTCTTGCAGACAAGGACAGCTATAAGTTTTCCTGGATCACCGACTTCCCGCTCTTTGAGTATGACGGAGAAGAGAAGCGACACGTTGCCGTTCACCATCCTTTTACCTCGCCTCTGGTCGAGGATATTCCGCTGCTCGACACCGATCCGGGCAAGGTTCGTGCGCAGGCCTATGACTTGGTGCTGAACGGTTCGGAAATCGGTGGTGGCAGTATTCGTATTCATGATCAGGCGGTACAGTCAAGAATGTTTGAATTGCTGGGGATTGACCATGAAGAAGCCCGGGAAAAATTTGGCTTCCTGCTCGATGCACTCAGTTACGGGGCACCGCCACATGGTGGAATCGCTTTCGGTCTGGATCGTGTCATGATGATTCTGACCGGCGCTGATTCGATCCGTGACGTGATCGCCTTTCCGAAAACCCAAAAGGCAGCCTGCCTGCTTTCCGAGGCACCGAACGAAGTCAACGAGAAGCAGTTGCAGGAGCTGGGAATCCGTTTGCGAACTCGGCAAAAGTAGTTTTGCCGGCGGCGCAAAAAGTCCGACTGCGTCAGCGCGTTTTTTCAGGACCTCGACATGCCGTATGTATGTTTTTACCCCTGAAAAGCCACCAGACCTTGTCGGCCGAAGTTTTTGCATAGTCATCTCATGACTTTTTGCGAGTGCAGCAGTTTTAAATTTGTACATCAGAGACGAAAAGAGGGCAGATGTTTCATCGTCTGTTGTTGATTTTGGTTGGTTTGGTTTTGTTGGCGGGGTGCGCCAAACCTCCAAAGGCAGAATTGCAGGATACTCGTAGTGTTGTTGCGCAGGCCTATACTTCCGGAGCAGCGCTTTTAGCTGCGGGAGAGTATCAACTGGCAGAGACTGCTTTGCAGCGTGCGGAAGAGCAGGTCAGGGACGGAAAATACCGTGCCGCAAAGTTGACTATCGGATTGGCGCAGCGCTATGCGACTGAAGCGCTTCAGTTGACGTTACAGCGCAAAAAAGAGCTTCAGGAAGAACAGCAGCGTCAACAGCGACTGGCTGAAGAGCAAGCCCGTAAAGATCGTGAAGAACAAGCCCGTAAAGATCGTGAAGAACAAGCCCGTAAAGATCGTGAAGAACAAGCGCGTAAAGATCGTGAAGAACAGGCCCGCAAAGCTGTAAAGGAGCCGCCGGTGCTGCTTGTCGATGTCGAGGTGGAGCCCGGGGCAACGTTATTCACGATCGCCGCCCGTCCAGACGTCTATCATGACGGTTTGCTCTGGCCGTTGATATACAAGGCCAACCGTGATCAGATCAAAGATCCGTTAAAAATCTTTCCGGGACAGATGTTGAAACTTCCCCGTGATAAAACTGCTGAAGAATTGGCAGCGGCACGGCAGGAAGCTCTCGAATTGAATCTGTTTTAAATGGTATAGCTTCCATATTCCCCCCCCGTCAATCGGCAACGATTGAATAATGTTCAAGCGGTTAATTTTGCGCTGTTTAAATGGCAAATTAACCGTTTTTCATGCTGCTCAAGGGGCGACCATTTTTTCTTGACAGCCTCTGTCCTTTTGCATACTGTATACAGCGCTCAGGGTACAACTGCATATTTTTTCAGCTACTTTTGCGCCGAGAACTTTTGTGTGGACCCAATGTTGCGGTTAACTAATTGTTGATAAAGGCGAATTCCTTTTGCCTATCATTAAGCCTCTGGCGATGCGGGCATAAAACTAACCAAGGAGAGAGACACATGGCAAAAATTATCTGGTCCGAAATTGATGAAGCACCGGCATTAGCTACCTATGCTTTTCTGCCGATCGTTCAGGCATTCTGTAAAGGTACCGGCGTTGACGTCGAAACTCTGGACATCTCCCTGTCCGGTCGTATTATTGCAAACTTCCCGGAGAACTTGACTGAAGATCAGAAAGTTGCTGATTATCTGTCACAGTTAGGCGATCTGGTTCAGAAGCCGGAAGCCAACGTTATCAAGCTGCCGAACATCAGTGCTTCGGTTCCTCAACTTCAGGAAGCCATCGCTGAGCTGCAGGAAAAGGGTTACAAAATCCCTGATTACCCTGAAGAGCCTAAAAACGATGCAGAAAAAGAGCTGCAAGCTCGTTTCTCCAAATGTCTCGGTTCCGCTGTTAACCCGGTTCTGCGCGAAGGTAACTCGGATCGCCGCGCTGCTGCTGCGGTTAAGAAATTTGCCCAAAAGAATCCGCACCGCATGATGCAGGACTGGCCAGCTCCAGGTACTTCCCAGTGTCGCGTTGCTCACATGGACGGTGGCGACTTCTTCGAGACCGAGACCTCGGTGACTCTGGACAAAGCAACTGATGTTAAGTTTGAGTTCGTCGGTACTGATGGTGCTGTTACTGTCCTCAAAGACAAGTTGTCTTTGCAAGATGGTGAAGTTTTTGATTCTTCGGTTATGCATGTTGCTGCGCTGCGTGATTTCTTCCGCGCAACAATCAAGGAAGCAAAAGAGAAGGGCGTTCTGCTTTCTCTGCACCTTAAAGCAACCATGATGAAAATTTCCGATCCGATCATGTTCGGTCACGCCGTCTCAGTGTATTTCAAGTCTGCCCTTGACAAGCATGCAGATGACCTGAAAGCAATCGGCGCCAACGTGAACTTCGGTATTGGTGATGTCTTGGCAAAAATGGACCGCCTCCCGGCTGACAAAGCGGCTGCACTCGAAGCAGATATCAACGCCTGTTACGAAGAGATGCCGGCACTGGCCATGGTTGATTCCCGGAAAAACATCACCAACTTGCACGTTCCTAACGATGTTATCATTGATGCTTCGATGCCTAACGTTGTTCGTGATGGTGGCCGGATGTGGAATCTGCAGGACCAACTGCAAGATACTATCGCCATGATCCCTGATCGCAGCTACGCAACTATCTACAAGGAAATTATCGAAGACTGTAATAAGAACGGTCAGTTCGATCCTTCCACCATGGGGAGTGTTGCCAACGTTGGTCTGATGGCTCAAAAGGCTGAAGAGTACGGTTCCCATGACAAGACCTTCGAAGCTCCTGCTGCCGGTACTATCCGTATCGTGACTTTCGCAGGCGAGACCCTGCATGAGCAGAAAGTTGAGACTGGCGATATCTTCCGTGCTTGCCAGGCCAAAGATGCCCCGATCAAGGACTGGGTCAAGTTGGCTGTAACCCGTGCCAAGGCTTCCGGTGAGCCGGTTGTTTTCTGGCTCGACGAAAACCGTGGTCACGATGCTCAAATCATCAAGAAGGTCAACAAGTACCTGCCGGAGTTTGATGTTGCTGGTCTTGACATCCAGATCATGAAGCCTCAAGACGCCATCGCATTCTCCATCAAGCGGGTTCGCAAAGGTGAAAACACCATCTCTGCAACCGGTAACGCACTGCGGGATTACCTAACCGACCTGTTCCCAATTCTTGAGCTCGGTACCTCGGCTCGGATGCTCTCCATCGTGCCTTTGTTGGCCGGTGGTGGTCTGTTCGAGACTGGTGCTGGTGGTTCTGCTCCGAAGCACGTTGAGCAGTTCCTCAAAGAAGGTCACATCCGTTGGGATTCCCTCGGTGAGTTCTGCGCTCTGGTTCCTTCTTTGGAGCAGGCTGCAGCTGCTGACAATAATCCTAAGGCTGCTATCCTCGCTGAAACTCTTGATGCTGCTATCGGCATGTACCTTGAGAACCAGAAACTGCCTTCCCGTAAGGTCAAGGAAATTGACAACCGCGGTGGTAGCTTCTACTTGGGTCTCTACTGGGCACAGGCTTTGGCCGCTCAGGACAAGGACGCTGCAATGAAAGCACGTTTTGCTGAGGTTGCTGCTGAGATCGGGAAGAACGTTGCTAAGATCGATGCTGAAATGATCGATTGCCAGGGTTCCCCGGTTGACGTTGGTGGTTACTTCCGCCCTGATCCGATCAAGGCTGCTGCAGCCATGCGCCCGAGCGCAACGCTGAACGCTATTATCGACGCAATGTAAGAGAGAGCAGCCGACAGATACTCTGCTTTTAAGTAGAGTGTCTCGTTAACTGATTATCTGAAGCAAAAAGCCCCGTCATTTTGACGGGGCTTTTTGCGTAAAATTCAGGGGTAATTGGTAACCGGAAGGGCGAAGTTAGGTTTTCTTTATTGTTCCGCAAGATAAAATTGCGTTGTCGCGCAAAGATTCTTGACAGCCAAAAATTGTTTGTATACTGTATACACCGATATTTGCTTGAATAGTTTAGGGAGAACAGGGTTATTACGTGCCCGCCGATTTACGGTTGGCGAATTTATCTTTAAAGGAGAGAGAAAATGGCGAGACCTAAAATTGCTCTGATCGGTGGTGGACAGATTGGTGGCGTTCTGGCTCAACTTTGCGCACTGCGCGAGCTGGGTGATGTCGTTTTGTTTGACATCGTCGAAAACATGCCTCAAGGAAAAACTCTGGATATTGCAGAGGCCTCCCCGGTCGATGGTTTTGATGTCAGTGTAACCGGAACCAACGATTACAAGGATATCGAAGGTTCTGATGTTGTTATCGTCACTGCAGGTCTGCCGCGTAAGCCCGGCATGAGCCGTGATGATCTGATTGAAGTTAACTCCAAGATTATGACTGCGGTTTCTGAAGGCATCAAGCAGTATGCCCCGAATGCCTTCGTCATCATCATCTCCAATCCGCTTGACGCCATGGTCACCCTGTGCCAGAAAATTACCGGTTTCGCGCCGGAGCGTGTTATGGGCCAGGCCGGTGTGCTTGATTCCGCCCGTTTTGCCGCTTTTATCGCTTGGGAACTGAATGTGTCCGTCAAGGATGTCACCGCAATGACCCTCGGTGGTCACGGCGACACCATGGTTCCTCTGATTCGTTATTCCAGCGTCCAGGGTATCCCGGTTATGGAACTGTTGGAGCAGAAGTATGGTGCTGCCAAGGCTCAGGAAGTGATGACTGCCATGGTTGAGCGCACCAAGGCTGCCGGTGGTGAAGTTGTCAAGCTGCTCGGTAACGGCAGTGCTTTCTACAGCCCGGCTTCTTCTGCTGTTGCTATGGCCGAGTCGATCCTCAAAGACCAGAAGCGCGTCATGCCGACTTGTGCGCTGCTGAACGGTGAGTTCGGTATTGACGGTTTCTATGTTGGTGTTCCTTGTGTTCTCGGTTCCGCCGGTATTGAGAAGATCATTGAATTCAAACTGGACGAGACTGAGCAAGCCCTGATGGACAACTCTGTGGCTGCGGTCAAGGAGCTTGTCGGCAGCATGGGCATCTAAGATCTCCCTGCTGGATTGATCTGGAAGGGCAGCCGCCAGGCTGCCCTTCTTGTTAGGTGCATATAAGAAACTGCATAAAATGATTGTGGTTTCGTCTGTCTCTGCAAGATGAATCAGAACGGCGAAGTAGTTTAAGTATTCTGTATACAAGATTTGTCTGGTGACTGGTCACCACTTGTGTTAAGCTCCCGCCGCTTCTGTCAGGCTGTCGAAACAGTAATCACACGTAAAGGAGAAAGACGCTAATGAGCGCGAAAGCGGAAATCGAGATCATCGAGAGATACTGTAAGGGCTGCAACATTTGTGTTGAATTCTGCCCTACTAAGGTTCTGGAGATGGATGTATTTGTTGTCAAGGTAGTCAATGCTGATGCATGTATTGCATGTAATCAGTGTGAATTGCGCTGCCCTGATTTCGCCATCAAAGTACACAAGCTGTAATTCGCTAGAGGAGGTCGGTTCGTGGCTAAAAAAATAGCTCTATTACAGGGGAATGATGCCTGTGCCCACGGTGCACTTTATGCCGGGTGTACGTTTTTCGGCGGTTACCCCATTACTCCCTCCACCGAGGTTGCGGAAGTTATGTCTAATGAACTTCCCAAGGTTGGTGGTACTTTTATGCAGATGGAAGACGAGATTGCCGCTATAGCTGCAATTCTCGGTGCTTCCCTGGCCGGTGCCAAGGTGCTTGATGCAACCTCGGGTCCCGGTATGTCTCTCAAACAGGAACTGATCGGCTACGCCTGTATCGCCGAGATTCCCTGTGTCATTGTCAATGTCATGCGTGGCGGCCCGTCGACCGGAATGCCGACCGGCCCGAGCCAGTCGGATATGCAACAGGCGAAGTGGGGAACCCATGGAGACCATGCAGCTATCGTTTTGACTCCGGCTTCCTGCCAGGAGCTCTATGAAGAGACGGTGCGTGCTTTTAATCTGGCTGAAAAATATCGCATGCCGGTGCAGATTCAGATTGACGAAATTGGTGCCCATATGCGTGAGCGGGTCGAGTTTGCCGAGCCCGGTGAGCTTGAGGTGATTAACCGTGAAGTCACTACGCTTTCACCTGAAGAATACGAGCCCTACGCTGATACCGAGGGTATTGTTGCGCCGCTGGCTCCCTTCGGCAGTGGCTATCGCTATCATGTCACAGGCCTGAATAAGAGTGCTGACGGCTTCCCGACCACCAAGGCTGAATTGGTTGCCCATGAAGAGCAGCGCCAGATCGACAAGGTCATGCTCAATGTGGCCGATATCGAGAAAAACGAGGAATATCAGCTGGAGGATGCCGAGGTTGTCCTCTTTGCCTATGGAACGACCAGTCGAAGCGCACGTTTCGCAGTGAACGAACTGCGTAAGCAGGGCGTTAAGATCGGTATGTTCCGCCCACTGACCATGTGGCCCTTCCCTGAGAAACGGGTTGCCGAACTGGCTGATCAGGCCAAGGCGATCATTTGTCCGGAGATGAATCTGGGGCAGATGGTGATCGAGATTGAACGCGTGGCTAAAGGGAATTGTGTAGTTGCCCACATCGGGCGTGTCGATGGGGAGCCGATCAATCCCGGCCAGATCATCGACAAGGTCAAGGAGGTTCTCTAATGGCTTACGATTACGAAAAATCGATCCGTCCGGGCAAACTGCCTCATATCTGGTGTCCCGGTTGTGGTCATGGCATTGTCCTGAAGGGGCTGATCCGGGCTATGGACACCTGTGAGCTGGATAGGGACAAGACCGCTGTCGTTTCCGGTATCGGCTGTGCCAGCCGGCTGCCGGGTTATCTTGACGCCTGCACCCTGCATACCGCTCATGGCCGCGCCGCTGCTTTTGCGACCGGAATTAAAATGGCCAAGCCGGAAATGACGGTTCTTTGTGTCGGTGGTGATGGTGATGGTACGGCAATCGGCGGTAACCACTTCATCCATGCTTGCCGTCGCAACATTGATATGACCTATGTCATCATGAACA
>JAUVEB010000248.1 GCA_030595055.1 Desulfuromonadaceae bacterium | reverse complement strand
CAGTGCTTTCAGCACCTGGGGTGGAGGACCGAGGGGATTGATACTGGCGGAGAAATCATGGATCTGCCCCCGCAGCAGGCCAAACTCCCGCATCGCCCGGTCGACACCACCACCATGCAGCGGTTTGTTCATAGCACCCCCATAAACAACAGGCAGGCTGCGACGAACAAACCGCTGCCGGCATAGAGCAGTCTGATCAGCTGCCGGTAATGATCGAGTTGCGGTCGTTGCCCGGTATCGCCGAAGGTCGGCTTTTCAACCGTCTTGCCGAAATAGGTCGCTGAACCACCAAGCTGGAGACCGAGTGCCCCCGCTGCCGCTGCCTCCGGCCAACCGGCGTTGGGACTGGCATGTTTACCGGCATCGCGCCGCATGATCCGTAACGCCTCCCGGCCGTTCAGTTTCAGCGGAAAGGCCGCAAGGACAAACAGAAAACCGGTCAACCGCGCCGGAATCAGGTTGAGCAGGTCATCGAGGCGGGCCCCGGCCCAGCCGAAAGCGCGGTACTTATCGTTCCGGTAGCCGACCATCGAATCAAGGGTGCTGACCGCCTTGTAAAGCAACCCGAGGACCGGGCCGCCGAGCAGCAGGTAAAAAAGCGGCGCGATCACCCCATCGGAAGCATTTTCCGCCACCGTCTCCAAGGTTGCCTTGAGGATCCCCTCTTCATCCAGATCGGCCGTCTCACGGCCGACGATCATTGCCAGTGCCTGCCGGGCTCCCGGCAAATCACCCGCTTCCAACGCCTCAATTACCGCCCGGCTTTCAACATGCAGGGAACGCAGGGCCAGACAGCTCCAGCCGAGCCAGAGTGAGACCAGCCAGGCCAAAAGTCCGGCAAAAGTCCCAGCCACTTTCAATAGCAGCGCCGCAGTAACGCCGGTGATTGTCAGGGTCAGGATCACCAGCACGATTCCGGCCGTACGCGGTTGCGGGATGCTTTCTCGCAACCAACCCTCCAGCCGTTCAATCAGCCGCCCGATCCAAACGATCGGGTGCGGCCAGCCGTGAGGATCTCCGAGCAGCAGATCGAGCAACAGGATGGCGCAGAACAGGCCGAAGCTCATTCAATCGTCTCCGGAAGTTGCAGCCAGGAACAGATCTGTTCGATATCGAGGTGGGCTTCGAGATGGTCGGCCAACTTGTTGAGTTCGGCATCGAGCGATTGCCGGGCAGAATGAACTGTCGGAGCCGTTCCCCGTCCGGCCCGTAACGGCGCCAGCACCGCGTAACGGACCCGGTCGTCATCAAAGAAGCCGTGCAGGTAGGTGCCCCAGACCCGGCCATCGGCGGAAACAGCGCCATCACCGATGTCGACCGGTTCTCCAGAGCGGCTGAGTATACGCAGCAGAGGTCGGCTCATGATTCCGCACTCCGTTTCTCCGGCATGAATCTCGTATCCGGCGACCTCCGCCATCCCGCCGAAACCGGCCGCGGAAGCCGCCGGTTGAAAACGCGCCACCACCTGGTGGGTCTGCTTGCCCGGCTTGAGAACAGTTTCGACATCGAGCAGCCCAAGCCCCTGCGCTGCGGAGCGCTCCGACTCGACCCCACCGGGATCGGCCAGTTTTTCACCCAGCATCTGGAAGCCGCCGCAGATACCGATCACCCGACCACCCGCAGCATGATAGGCGCGAATCGCCGCAGCGAAACCAGTCTCCTGCAAAAATTCCAGATCGGCCAGGGTGCTTTTGGTGCCGGGCAGAATCAACAGGTCGAGAGCGTCGAGTTGCTCCGGCCGGTCGATGTAGTGCAGCGCCACATCCGGCTCCCGTTCGAGAGGATCAAAATCGGTATAGTTGGAAATCCGCGGCAAGCGGATAACGCCAATCTGCAGACCGGCTTTTGCCACCGGTTGCTTGCGCTCCAGGGCCACCGAATCCTCTTCCGGCAGATCAAGCTTGAGATAGGGCACCACCCCGAGCACCGGCAGCCCGGTGCGATCCTCAATGGTTTCAATCCCCGACTTGAGCAGCGCAGCATCACCACGAAACTTGTTGATGATCATCCCTTTTACCTGGGTGCGTTCAGTCGGTGACAGCAGTTCCAGCGTCCCGACAATGCCGGCAAAAACCCCACCGCGATCGATATCGGCCACCAGAATCACCGGCGCCCCGGCCATGGCTGCGGCCTTGAGGTTGGTGATATCGTGACTCATCAGGTTGATCTCGGCGATACTCCCCGCCCCCTCCAGCACCACCAGATCGACCTGGGCAACCAATCGCCGGTAGGATTCTTCCACCTTGGCAAAGGCCTCACCCTTGAACCGATGGTACTCAGCCACCGACATATTGCCGACCGGCCGACCTTGGATAATCACCTGTGAGCCGGTATCGCTGTTCGGTTTGAGCAGCACCGGGTTCATATCGATGTGCGGTTCCAACCCGCAGGCCGCGGCCTGCAGCGCCTGGGCCCGGCCGATTTCACCGCCGTCCGGGGTGACTGCCGAATTGAGCGCCATGTTCTGCGCTTTGAACGGCGCTACCGTTAAACCGCGCCGGGCGAAGATTCGACAGAGCCCGGCAGTCATGATGCTCTTGCCGACATCGGAGCCGGTGCCGCCGACGAACAGCGCTTTCGCTTTCAGGATGTCGGGAGAAGTCTCTTCCCGAGAAAAATACTTGCCGGCGTAACCACGCGGGGTCACCAGCCGCCCGGCGGCATCGACATAGGTTGAACTGTTGCCGATAATCACCAGCGAAAACATGTCAATCTTGCTGCTGAGCATCTGCTCCAGAGTGGTGACACAGATTTCCTCCCCGTCCCGGCAGGCATTGCGCACAATCCCCACCGGCGTCTGCGGTCCACGATGACGCAACAGGATCTCGCGTGCTGCACCGATCTGCGTGGTGCGACTACGACTCTTCGGAGTGTAGAGGGCAACCACAAAATCG
>JAUVEB010000138.1 GCA_030595055.1 Desulfuromonadaceae bacterium | reverse complement strand
CGATTTATTCGAGTGGTTACTGCAGGATAATTTTGTTCCGGTCGCCAGTCGCTGCTACCGTTGCGACAGTTTTTCTGCAGGACAGGAGGTCATCGAAGAGGTCGAGGAGGCGTCCGGCCTGAAAGAATTTTACCATCAACCTTTTGGCCGAAAGGTAAAACCCGTCTCCTTGCAGCCTCCGCAGATAAAAAACATGTGTGAGTACGGAAGTGACGTGACTCTGGAAAAGACCCTGTTCCGCTGTCAGTTGCACCGTTTCGAGCGCCTGACTTATTTAGGTTTTCGTGAACATCTGCCGGACGGCGGCTGCCGGGAACATGCTTTCTGGGGCTTTTATACCCAGCAGAGCATCGACGTCAACACCGTGACAATACCGGCGCTGCGCAAACGGATTGAGGCGGCACAGCAACAGCTCAATATCCCGCACGACAGTCATAACTACCGAAAGACGATGCAGATTATCAACACTTTTCCGAAAGTCGAACTGTTCCTCATGGGGGACAACGAACTGCGGCGGATGATCAGGTCATTTACCCAGATGCATCGTCAGACCGGTGTTAAAGTCGTGGTTGCTCCCAGTATGTCAGAGTCAGGTTTGACCCTGTTGCTGATCATGCCGAAAGAATTTTACTCGGAAGAACATATCTCCCGTATGGAAATTTACTTGCGACGCTATTTCAAGGCCGGCGCCGTTGAGTCGCGATTGATTCATTTGTCATCAGATTACCTGAGCTTACATGTCAATCTGAGGTTAAAGAAGAAAGAGCTCCACATTGAATTGTTGCAGCTTGAGCAAGGGTTGACACGTTTAATGCTTCCCTGGGATCTGAAATTTCGGGATCTGCTGGAAAAGCATTTCGTGGCCGATTCTTTCGATATTTGGGAACGCTACAATAAGGCATTTTCTGCTGATTACCGGGCGAGAAAACATCCCCGTTTCGCCGTCAGGGATGTGCGCAATATCGAACAGTTGTTGCAGCATAAGGAGGATTTTTTCGATCTCTGGGGACCATTTCACAAACGCGAAGTTTATTTCTATCGACTGCAATATTATAGCCTGAAGGAAAGTTACCTGAACGATTTGATGCCGTTTCTGGAAAATCTCGACCTCTGTGTCATTGAGGAAGTCGATTTTGCCCTGGATATTGACGGTGTCAGAATCTTCATCAAAAGTTTTGCCGTCCGTTTGCCTTCTCCCGAGGGCTTACCCTTTAAACAGGTTAAGGATCTCTTGGTTGATGCTTTGGTGGCGATGCGTAATCAGGAAGTAGAAAACGATTATTTACATCGTTTATTGCCACTGACGGGACTTACCTGGAAACAGATTGATGTTTTCCGCGGTTATCGTAATTACTACTTCCAGCTTGGTTGTCCTTTCACGAAACGTCGCGTCGCTTTTGCCCTGATCAACAACTTTGCGGTGGCACTGCTCCTCTATAAATATTTTGAGGGTCGTTTCAAGCCGAACGTTGCCTGGGCGGATCCGATGTTCAGGGAGTTGGATGTTCTCTCGCCGATCCGTCAGCAACTGCTGGATGCCCTCGAAAAAGTCAGCGACAACAATGAAGATCGCATTCTGCGTACGCTGTTCAACCTGATCGATTCCACGGTGCGCACCAATTTTTATCTCCGTTACGATCAGGAAGATTACTTTTTTTCCTTCAAGGTGAGTTCGCTCGGGGTCATCGATATGCCGAATCCGCGGCCTCTTTACGAAGTCTACGTCCATTCGGCGAAGATGGAAGGGTTGCACCTGCGCGGCGGCAAAGTTGCCCGTGGCGGGATTCGCTGGTCGGACCGTCCGGATGATTTCCGAACCGAAGTCCTCGGCCTGGTCAAAGCGCAGACGACGAAGAATGCCGTGATCGTTCCGGTCGGCTCCAAGGGGGGCTTCATCACCAAAGAAACCAGCCCGGACCGTGAACAGATGGGTGAGATCGTCAAGAAGGCTTATCAAACCCTGATGCGAGGCCTGCTCGATTTGACCGATAACCGAACCGGTGAAGGGGTTGTGCGACCGCCGGGAATCATCGCCTATGATGATCAGGATCCATACCTGGTTGTTGCCGCCGACAAGGGGACTGCACACCTGCCGGATACCGCCAATGCGATCAGCGAATCATACGGTTTCTGGTTAGGTGACGCTTTTGCCAGTGGTGGTTCACACGGTTACGATCATAAAAAGCTGGGAATCACTGCCCGTGGTGCCTGGGAGAGCGTCAAACGGCTGTTCCGCGAAATGGGGCATGATACCCAGACCCAGCCGTTTGCTGTGGTCGGTATCGGTGATATGAGTGGTGATGTCTTCGGCAACGGGATGCTCTTGTCACGCCAGATAAAGCTGCTGGCCGCTTTTGATCATCGGCATATTTTCCTCGATCCCGATCCTGATCCGGAGATTTCTTTTGTTGAGCGCCAACGGCTTTTCGATTTGCCGCGTTCCAATTGGGAGGACTACGATCCACAGTTAATTTCTGTGGGTGGAGGCGTATATTCCCGGCAACTGAAAGAAATTCCTTTGTCGCCGCAAGTGGCTAAATGGTTGGGAGTACGGCCGGGGCGTATTGATATTGCCGGCCTCATCAGGTTGATCCTGAAATCTCAGGTTGATCTGCTTTGGAACGGCGGCATCGGGACCTATGTGAAGGCTTCGATCGAGAGCAATGAAAATGCCGGTGACCGTGCCAACGATGCGGTTCGCATTGATGCTCTGGAGCTACGCGCCAAAGTCATCGGCGAGGGTGGAAATCTGGGGTTTACCCAGTTGGCGCGTATTGAGTATGCCAACAACGGCGGTCGTCTCAATACCGATGCGATTGATAATTCGGCCGGTGTTGACAGCTCTGACCATGAGGTCAATTTGAAGATTCTCCTTCAGGTGTTGCGCCAGGACGGGCAGGTGCAAAGCCTTCAATCAGGGTATCAACTGCTTGGAGAGATGGAAGAGACCGTCTGCCAGGATGTACTGTCGAATAATTATCATCAGACCCTCTCGATTTCTCTTGATGAACTACGTTGCCAGGCCGATGTGGAGCCTTATCTTGATTTAATGGATCGTCTCGGTCGTTCCGGGCTGCTCGATCGTCGAGGTGAATTTTTACCCAGCCGCAAAGATGTTGCCGCTCGCCAGCCCGCGCGGTTGCTTCGCCCGGAATTATCTGTTCTGTTGGCTTACAGCAAAATGTTTCTTTATCGTGCCTTGCTTGATAGCGAACTGCCTGACAACAAGGTTGTTACGCAACTTCTGTTCGACTATTTCCCGCAGCAGGTGATAGATCGTTATGCTGATCTTTTGCCGCAGCATCCGTTGGCCAAAGAAATTACTGCCACCATGCTGACCAATCGGGTGATTGATCAGGCCGGCAGTAGTTTCTGTCAGAGTTTGAGCCGTTTGACCGGTCGTAGCCAGATGAGCGTCGCCAACTCTTATCTGATTTTCGATAATCTGCTCGACGGAAACCATTTGCGTCAGGCTGTTTTTGCCCTCGATAACAAAATTCCGGCGGCTCGGCAATATGCGTTGTTGATAAACCTTGAAGAGATTCTGCGTTCCTTCTGCTCCTTCGCCCTGAGTAGTGGTATGGAGTTGCCGGTCGCCGAAAAAGATCTGGAGCGGATTCACACTCAGTTGGAGCAGTACGCAGCATTGTTGCCGGATGTTCTGCCGACGGCCAACTGGCAGAAATGTCAGGAGGAACGTGATCGTTTGGTTGGCGAGGGTTTGTCCGAGGAGATCGCTTTAAAATATGCGGCACTCGATAATCTTGCTGATTTTCTGCCACTTATTTGCATGGTACGGGAGTCCGGCCAGAATCTTGAGCAACTTGCACGTTTAAAAGTCATGGTTGAAGAAAAAATCTCCGGAGAGGCCATTCTCAGCCAGCTGGAAAAAGTTCCGCTACGTGACAGCTGGGATCGTCAGGCCAAGGAATCGCTCCTTGGGTCTTTGCATGCGATGATGGTCCGGATTGTCCAGCAGGTCGCCATGGAAACGGCTGAAAACCCACAAGCCTTTTTCAATGTGCGCCGCCAGAAACTGAGAACATTTGTCGGCCTGCGTCGGACTTTGTTGAGCGAGGCTCCACAGAATTTTCATCCCTTTACTGTGTTATTGCGGTCGTTGGAGGGGTTGCTCGTCGGCTGATGATCTGCAATTGAAATCGTTTCCGGGCGGGGCAGGCAGTTGTTGTCTGCCCCGTGACTTATGAACACAAAAAGATCGCTTGCCGGGACGGTCTGTAACTGAGCATAAAGCAGCAGAAATATACCGTTGTTTTTCATGAGGAAACCACAAAAGCAACTGGACAAGCCAAAGACCCCTGTGATATATCGTAAACGCTTTTTTAAAGTGGCTGAATTGCTTCAGTACCCATGAAAAAAGGATGGCTTGGGACTCGAAGCGAAGTCGGTAACCGGTTAATTTTTTGTCTACCGCCTGAATCTGGATGACCGCGACGGAAGGTGATAAGCCTATGGTTGGAGGATCCCTCTGGCTGGTCAGTGCCTTTCGTTCTCTACGGAAGGCATTTTTAGTTTTAACACTAGGAAAATACTCGTGAAAAGCAGGAAGACAATTCTTGATATCGGCGCTATGAAAGAGCAGCGGGAGAAGATCACGGTCCTGACCGCTTATGATTATCCCTTCGCTCAATTGATGGATGCTGCCGGAATCGACATAATTCTGGTGGGAGATTCGGTTGGTTCGGTTTTTTCCGGTTATGACAATACCCTGCCGGTGACTCTCGAAGAGATGATTTATCATACCCGCGCTGTGGTACGCGGCAGTCAACTCGCGTTGATAGTCACCGATATGCCGTTCATGTCCTACCAGGTCGATGCTCGTGATGCCCGGCTGAATGCCGGACGCCTGGTCAAGGAAGGGGGAGCGCATGCAGTTAAGCTCGAGGGTGGCGAGCATGTTGCGGAAACCATTCGTACCATCGTTGATATCGATATTCCGGTGGTTGGGCATATCGGGCTGACTCCCCAGTCGATCCACCGCATGGGTGGTTTTCGTGTGCAGGGCCGTCAGGAAGAACAGGCGCGCAAAATCCTTGCTGATGCCAAGGCCGTGGAAGAAGCCGGGGCTTTTGCCATGGTTCTTGAAGGGATCCCCCGCGATCTGGCCCGCCAGGTGACCGAATCGGTCAGTATCCCGACGATCGGGATCGGTGCCGGGGCTGAATGTGACGGTCAGGTCTTGGTGATTCACGATATCCTCGGACTTTGTGATAAATATTCGCCCAAATTTGTGAAACGTTATGCGGATATTTCCGGAACGATTTCAGCAGGGATCAGCAACTATATCAAGGAAGTCAAGGCCGGTGAGTTTCCGACCTCTGATCATTCATTCAAATAAATTTTTGCTGAACCGGCTCAAAGCTTTTTGCGAAAGCATTAAATAACGATCATGGATATCATTACTTCAGTTAAGGACATGCAACAACGTTCTTCGGCTGCGCGTGCTGCGGGACAACGGATCGCCTTTGTGCCGACCATGGGATCCCTCCATCAGGGACATCTGTCCTTATTGGAAGAGGGGCGTAAGCGGGGTGACCTGCTGGTTCTTTCGATTTTTGTCAATCCGACCCAGTTTGGCCAGGGAGAGGATTTTGCGGATTACCCGCGCGCTCTGCAACGTGACAGTGAGCTTGCTGCATCGGTCGATGTCGATATCATTTTTGCGCCGACGGCCGCCGACATGTACCCCCAAGGCTACGCCACCTATGTCGACGTTGCAGGCATTACCGAATATCTCTGTGGCGCGAGTCGTCCCGAACACTTCCGTGGAGTGACCACGGTGGTGAGCAAACTGTTCAATATTGTTCAGCCGGATCTGGCCTTTTTCGGTAACAAGGATTTTCAACAGCTGGCGGTCGTCCGGCGGATGACGTTGGATCTGAATGTGCCTGTTGAGATTGTCGGTCTGCCTATTTTCCGTGAAGCCGATGGTTTGGCGATGAGTTCGCGCAACGTTTATCTGACGGAAGA
>JAUVEB010000090.1 GCA_030595055.1 Desulfuromonadaceae bacterium | reverse complement strand
CAGCCTGCAAGATTACCACTCCCGCATTCGTTAGTAGGGGCACGGCATGCCGTGCCCCTACTCATAAATGTCATTTCAGCAGCAGCGGATGGTGGGCACTGCCCACCCTTGTATGTGAGAGCACTCGACCATGTCTGGCTGTTTTAGGATCGGTAGGGGCGCCGCTTGCTGCACCCTGATATCAGATCTGCAATCTGGCAAGAGGGCGCGGCAAGCAGCGCCCCTACGCGGAACATGCCATACCCACCCTACGAGGTGTTACTTGAAAGGAAACGTGAAATGGCTAAAATACCGGAAACCGTACTCACCGCCTGGGACAACCATGTCGGTCCTGTCATATTTACCACAGTGGACCAGAACAATATCCCCAACAGCATCTATGCCACCTGCGTCGCTCGCTACGGTGACGAACGTTTCGTCGTCGCCGACAACTACTTTGACAAAACCCGCGCCAATATCCAAACCGGCAGCAAAGTTTCGTTTCTGTTCATCACCGACGAGGACAAGTCCTATCAGATCAAGGGGCACATCGAGTATCACCCGAGCGGCCCCATCTTCGACGACATGAAACAATGGAATCCTGAAAAACACCCGGGTCACGCCGCAGCCGCCATTGTCGTGGACGAGATCTACAGCGGAGCGGAAAAAATCCTCTAACACCTTGCCTCAGCGACAACAAAAAACAGGAAAAAAACCCGATGCATAGAAAAATGCCGGGCCGGCAATCAAAAGGAATGACTTTCGTTACAGGAGCAACTGGCGATATCGGTGAACGGTTGTTTAACGACTCACGCCGGATTATCCTCGAAGCGCGGCCAGAAGAGATATGGCCGGCAGTTGTCTCAATCGGTGGAGAGGTCGGCTATTATTATGCGGACTGGCTCTGGAAGATTCGCGGTCTTATCGACCGGCTTTGCGGTGGGGTCGGCCTGAGTCGGGGACGACGCAGTGCAACTGAACTTTATCCGGGTGATGCCGTCGATTTCTGGCGGGTGGTCACGGTCAATAAGGCCGAGGTTCTGATACTTTCCGCCGAGATGAAACTCCCCGGAAAGGCGGATCTTTCATTCCGGCTGAAAAAGCTGGACGAGGGTCACACCGAACTACAGCAGATCGCTCGCTTTCTGCCACGTGGCCGGCCCGGCCTCCTCTACTGGTACGCGGTCATGCCCTTTCACCACTTTGTTTTCAACGGCATGTTACGCGGCATCGCAAAAGCGGCCGGCAAGAAGACCTGTCGCGGCCCGGAAAAGTTTTCTGGACTTGCCCCCGGCGAAGAGACTCTTCGCAAAAACAGCTAATCCTTTTTAACTTCCTCAATCAACTGAACATTTTCATCGCGATCGTCATAACCCACTTTCGTCAGACCATCCTGCTGATAGACGATATTTCCATTCTTGCCGAGCATGGTTCCATCTTCCAGCAGGACCATTCCGAACTGATCCATCAATTGCATCTTGTACTGGTGGTTGGTGGCAAGTTTATTCTGGCTCAAGCGATAACTGAGAATCATCCAGACACCGATTCCGATGGCGGCAACAGCCAGTACTGCCACAAGGGTGAAGAACAGATATCGAGCGGTGACCGCCCCGGCCTGGGCTGCATAGAAGAGAATATCATCCATCTTGTACGCAATCGCTGTTGCCGCAATCAACAGCAGCATGCTGAGCAGAAACGGCAACCGGTGAACCACGTGAAAAAAAACACCCAGCCGATCACCCTTATTCAGGCTGCTGTCCGAATACGCCGGTGCCTCTGAAGACCCAACGGCGTCGCGGAAAAAATATTTGTTGAAGGTCAGGATAATCAGACCAAAAACGAACGTTATGGCAATCGGAGTAATAAAGGTGGCAAAAAGGTATGGTTTCCAAGGGAAGGGCTGTCCATCGCTCGCCAAGTGGTTGATAAAAGTAAAGAAGAAAATCAACCCCTCAATAACCAGCATGGTCGTTAAGTAGTTGACAAAAAAAGTCTTTACTTCTTCACGGTTGAAGGTGGAAGCAAGGCCGTCAGCTTGGCTTGGTGATTTTTTTTTCCGCCACTTCCCACTTTTCTCTTCTGTCTGATCAAAATCAGTTTTTTTGTTTTCCAACTGCTGCATTGTCTTTATCTGCTTTTCTCTCTCAAGTGAAAGACTTCTTTTTAAACTCTTGGCAATAGATAGTCAAATAAAATATAAAGCCCTGGTTCATAAAACCCAAGGCTTAAGTCGTTTTCATCTGGAAGATTGTTTTACCTGTGTCGGACGACACATCGGAACCGACTACAGCAAAAAGTGGCCGTGGTCCTTGTCTGTTCCAATTTCAATAAAGATGCACTCGTACAAGTAAACCTCGCCGGTCAGGCAACATTTTGAGCCAGATAGTCTTTTATGAGGTCAAGCTGTTTGGTCGCAAGATGACTGAAGCGGATTCCCATCCCCAGCGGCAGATGACGCTCTTTTCGCACATCAGGTTGATTCAGCCAAGCGACCCGACCCTTACATTTAAGATCGGGGCTAAACCCTGAAAACTGCACTCGTAAGGCGAGCGGCATTCCGACCGGCAGCACTTCATCGGTGGCAACAAAGACGCCACCGGAACTGAGATTGACTGAATAATTGGTATTCGGCTGTTCGAAACCCGACCCGAAGTGAACCGGAATTCGGGTCGCAATCCGCGCTTCGTACCGGTCAGACAAATCAAGAAAAGAGCGTGCCACAGAAAGGAGTTGCCGGCGTCTGACCGGGCGGTAAATAATTGCGTCACAACCGGCCTGGCGGCAAACAGCTTCAGCGTCAAGGTCGCCCGAATCAAGCACCATAACCACCGGAACCTCTTGTAACTCGCTATCTTGCTTGATCCAGCGGCAGATATCATCCCCCCGGGTTCCTGAGATGTCCATATCCAGAAAAACCAAGCCGGGCTTACGGCTGACGACCAGCTGCATAATCTCTTGCGGATCAATGGTCATCAACAGGTCGAACCCCTCCCGATGGAAAAAAGTTTTTTCCAATTCGAGAAACAATTCAACATCATCAACAAGTAAAATGCTTCGATTTTTTCGCGTATCCATTTTTACCTCGTGTTGACAGACCCTAAACTCGACAACGGCCGAAATGGGAGAATAGCAGTTTTTTCACAAAAAATCAACGGCTTCAAGAAGCTGTGCAACCAACCCTGCCTTCTAATTCCGGTCCTTTTCGGTGCTGCGCCGACTTGACTTAATGCACAGTTTACCGGGAGGCACAATCACCCTGATCCCCTTTCAGTTTAGCCAAAGCATGCGTCAATGCCGGCAGCAGCACGGCAAAGTTTTCTTGCGCTCCCTTGGGGCTGCCGGGCAGATTGACAATCAGGGTCTGCTTACGAACGCCGACCATTGCCCGAGAAATCATCGCATGCGGCGTCTTGTCCAGACTTGCATTACGCATCGCCTCAGCCATCCCCGGAACCTGATAATCAATCACCCTTTCGGTCGCTTGAGGAGTGCGGTCTCGTGGGCTCAAACCGGTTCCGCCCGTCGTCAGAATCAAATCGAGATGAAGATCATCCACCCAACGGGTCAGCAGCAGCACAATTGTCTCCAATTCGTCAGGAATCACCTGATAACGACTGAGATCACCGAAAGGGACAATCATTTCTCCGAGCAAACGACCACTTTCATCTTCCCGTTCACCTCGTGACCCTTTATCGGACAGGGTCAGCACCCCAACTCGAAAACGCTGTGCACTCATCGATTTTCCCTTTTTTCTGAACCTCTCCGAACCAGTTCGATACAGTCACCGTTGGCAACCACCCCCTCCTGAAAAACCCGAGCAAAAACCCCCTCTTTCGGCATCACGCAATCTCCGGCTTGGTAAAAGATGGAACAACGGGTATGACATTCTTTGCCGATTTGCGTCACTTCCAATTCGGCACCGCTCGGAAACCGCAACAGCGAACCAATCGGCAGAGCGCAGAGATCGATTCCTCGCGTTGTCAAATTTTCCGCAAAGGCCCCCGGCCCGACATCAAGCCCGGCGGCTCTCATCTTATCGATACTTTCTTCTGCCAGTAAGCTGACCTGACGATGCCAGTCTCCGCCATGAGCGTCCCCTTCCAAACCAAATTTCTTGATCAGCCGGCAGTGTTTAACGTCAGATTTACGTTCCCCCTTGTCGGCACTGGTACAGACAGCGACTATCTCCCCTGAATTCATAAGCTACCTTTTCTTGCTCATCAGCATGCGCCTGGCGTTATTGACAATGGCTTGTGAAACATTGCGACTTTTCGCCAACTCCATAATATCCTTCTCGGTTAAAAAAGTCATGAAGCGCATGGACTTTTGCAATGGGGTACGCGGATGAACGACCAGCGCTTTTTTTATTTCGTATTTTTTGACCCATTCACGGTTGAGTAAAATGATGCGAATCAACTCATCGCTGGAGCTTCTGCTCTTCGCGACAGACAACACTTCACCTTCTGAAATACGCGGATTTTTCAGCACTGCGGTGCTGACCATTTTGTTTGCCTCACGAATCAGCAAGGTGCGCCATTCCTTGTCTCCGGTCAGGGCCATCTTGATTTTTTCGGCCACCGGCATTCCCAATATCTGTTGATATTTGGAAAGTGCCTCCTCTTCTAATTCTTCCGCTTCTTCTTCACTGAGTACTTCGGTTTCGGTAACGGCTTCGACATCCTCAACGGGCGTCGGCTCATCCTCAGGCGCGGATTCCGGTTGCGGTTCCACCCAGCCGAGTCGGAGCTTCATCACCTTGTCGGCATTGGGATTATTGATAATGGCGGTCCGCAGCGCCCGGGACTTATTCAAGACCTGGTCGTTATGCGAAAGGATATCCAGAATCTCTCCGGAACTCTTTTCCGCCACAAGCATCAGTGTTCTCAAGCCGACCATCCGGTGCCTGAGCGCCACTTCCATGACCACGACATCCCGATACCGCAAGCGCACTATCAGATCGACAATTGAGGAGTGTAATTCAGGAGAGCTCAGTGCCGCCAAGAGAATGTTCGTCGGCAGCATCTTCAAAGTACCGAGAGCTTCTTTTTTCAGCTCGGCATTTTCCCCATGATAAAAAATAAACAGCACCGTCACCAGATTTGGGCCGGACATCGGCAGCGCACCTCGCGCTGCCGCCAAACGAACGCTATGCCCTCCCCACTTGCTCATAATCTTGGCCACTTCGGCCGGAACCTTAATCTGGACCTTGTCCGCTCCATTCTGCTGTTCTGTCAAAGCAACCTCTCATTACCTACGAACAACCTGAGTTGTCAGACCGGCATTGCCGATACGTTCGGCAACCTGCAAAGCGGTCTGATACTCGGCCTGGAGGACCATCAACATATGACCCTGCATTTCAACTTCACCTTTAACCGGGTGGACATGAATCCCTTTGCCGGCTAATTCATCGGCATGGCCGGCAGCACGTTTTTGATCATGGAAGGAGCCGACATAAAGGGCTAACTTATCGCCGCTGGGCAAAAGAAAAGCATCTCCCGTCACCTTTTTCACCTGCCGCAAACGATTATGGGCGGCTGTCGCCGAATAAGTACCTTCCAGCAAGCGGATCATCGACACCATGCCACTGCCCCGGGTCTGTTGTGCTTCGAAACCGAGCTCTCGAAGTTTTTCCTGAGCTTTACCCAGGGCGTCTTTCCGCAGGTAGGGACCAACCATCACCCGGTAAAGAATGCCGGGTTCGCTTGCTGATTTCTCAACAGCAAGCAACGTTTCCTTGACTTCAGGACCTTTGGCTGCAGCTTTTTCCGACAGGCTATCCAGCGGTTTATCTTGTGTGGTCGTGATCTGCAGTTTTTCGACAACCGCAATCTGCTGCTGATCGATAATTTTCTCTTTGACCTGGCTATCGAGCGCAGGGCGTGCCGGGATTGCCCGCCGCTGGAGAGAACTTTCAGCCTGCGGCTGCACACCCCCAAGTGTGTTGAAAAGAAAATAACCGGCGGCAAAGAGGGCAACCAGCAGAAAAATCACGCATGAAAGAGGCTTTGATGAGCCGGATTTCGGCGGTGATTCCACCGCGCGAACCTCCCCCGCGGCAATTCCGCCGCCGCCGATATCAACCACACCCACAGAATTTTCCTGTGAGGAGTTCTCCACAGACGGGTCGGCTTTCAGGCGTTCGGAAGGTAAAACCTCTTCCGTGCCCTCTATTGCCGGATCATTATCAAAAGGGTCATCCTGTCGAGTCATCCGATCGATCTCCTATGTTCCCCTCTTCTCATGACAAAGCCGGGAGCACCCCGGAAAAGGTACTCCCGGACTAGGAGTCTGTCCGAGAATACGAGCCGTAGGCTCTTGCATTGCCAGACAACCTCCTAGCTTCAGGCCTCGCCGGACTCAGCTAAAATCTTGGCCGTTTGATGTGAAGGGACCTCTTCGTACTTGCTGAACTCCATCGAGAACATACCACGGTCGGATGTCATCGAGCGTAATTCAGGCGCATAGCGCAGGACTTCAGCCATCGGCACTTCGGCCCGAATCACTTGACTGTTGGCCTGTGGCTCAACCCCGACAACTTTCCCGCGCCGCGAGTTGAGATCTCCGATGACATCGCCCATACAGTCATCAGGGACGGTGATTTCCATCACCATGACCGGTTCGAGCAAGATCGGCCGGCACTGTTCCATTGCCTTTTTAAAAGCCATTGAACCGGCCACTTTAAATGCCATCTCCGAAGAATCGACCGAGTGGTGCGAACCATCGTAGAGGGAGACCTGCAGATCGACCATCTGGTTTTTGGTCAACGGACCGGTCTTCATGGCTTCGACAATCCCCTTGTCGACCGCCGGGATATAATTCCGTGGCACCACGCCGCCAACGACATTATCGACAAACTCGTAACCGCGACCACGCGGCAACGGCTTGACCTCGATCCAGACATCTCCGAACTGGCCACGCCCACCGGACTGTTTCTTGTACTTGCCCTGGACCTTGGTCGCGGCACGGATGGTTTCACGGTAGGGAACCTTGGGTTCCCTAAGAATGACCTCCGCCCCATATTTGCGCTTGAGTCGTTCGACGGCAACCTCCAAATGGACTTGTCCCATTCCGGAGAGAACCATTTCTTTGGTCTCTTCGTCGCGCGTGATAGTCAGGGTCGGATCCTCTTCCATCAATCGCTGTAAGCCGGTGTAAACCTTGTCTTCGTCCCCTTTGCTCTTGCCTTCCAGGGCGAAGGAGATAATCGGTTTGAGCGGCACCAACGGCTCGAACATAACCTGTTGCTTCAGGTCACAGAGGGTATCCCCGGTCGCCGTCACCTTCAGCTTCGGCACGGCGATAATATCCCCGGCGGCGGCCAGCTCCATCGGGACCTGTTTTTTTCCTTCCATCTTCAGGATGTTACCGATCCGCTCTTTCTCCTCCTTATTCGGGTTGTAGACAACCGTGTCCGACTTCAGGGTTCCTGAATAGAGACGCATCAGGGTCAGCTTGCCGGCGTAAGGATCGTTGATGGTTTTGAAAACCATCGCCGAGAAGGGCTCATCTTCACTCGGCTGACGCTCCACCGGCTCATCGGTCTCCGGCTTGACTCCGACCTGAATACCTTTATCGATCGGTGACGGCAGGCAGGCAACGATGTAATCGAGCAGTTGGCGGATACCGATGTTGGCTGTTGCACTGCCACAGAATACCGGGGTAAAAACACCCGTCAGAGTACCTTCACGCAGACCGCGAAGAACATCCTCCTCGCTCAGGGTTTCCCCTTCGAGATATTTTTCCATCAATTCATCGTCAGAGTCGGCCACCGCTTCAAGAAGTTGCTCACGCAACCGTACTGCCTCGTCCATCAACTCGGCCGGGATATCAACCTCGTCATAAGTCCCTTTTTCGTCAAACTTAAACAGGCGGGCTCGCATCTTCACCAGGTCGACGACCCCTTTGAATTCCTCCTCGGCACCGATCGGCATAGTGACAACCACCCCGCGTGCCCCGAGGGATTTCTCCATATCGTCAACCGCCTTCAGGAAATCAGCACGTTCCTTGTCCATTTTGTTGACGAAAGCGATGCGCGGGATTTCAAAATCGTCACACCAGTTCCAGATCAACTTGGTCTGGGCCTTGGTTCCGGAAATTGCCGAGACGATAACCACCGCACCACCCAGCACCCGCAGGCAGCGACGTGTATCATGCAGAAAATTACTGACCCCGGGAGTATCAACAATGTGCAGACTGTAATCGTTCCAGGTACAGTGGTTGAGACTGGCGCCCAAAGTCGCCCGGCGCTTAATTTCTTCTTCCTCGAAATCCATTGATGAAGAACCATCATCCACCTTGCCCAACGTGGGAGTCATGCCGGTATTGAACAGGATCGCCTCAACCAGTGATGTTTTACCGGCGCTGTTGTGCGCCACAATCCCCAGGTTTCTCAGTTTTTCTGTGTCGTACTTACCCATGAATCGCTCCTTTTTCAGACGTGAATGGAACCTTCAACGGAGTTCCGCATAAAATAGACAGCACCCCAAGCCAACAACTCTACTTAAACTTAATAGTGATGATAGAACCGGCTCAACTGCGGTTCCGTTCGTACAAAATGCGCAGACCTTCAAGGGTCAAATAGGGTTCAACCTGATCAATAACTTCGCTGGCAGCGGCAATCGGGGCCGCCAAACCACCCGTCGCAATGACCCGCGTTTCCTGACCGATCTCCGTCTTCATCCGCGCGATAATGCCCTCAACCAGACCGACGTAACCAAAGAAAATTCCCGACTGCATACTGTGCGCCGTATTCTTGGCAATAATCTGCGGTGGCCGGGCAAATTCGACCCGGGGCAATTTACTGGCCCGGTCAAATAAGGCATCAGCAGAAATACCGACACCGGGCGCAATAGCCCCCCCCAGGTAGCTGCCGTTCTCCGAGATCACATCAAAGGTGGTTGCCGTACCGAAATCGACGACAATCA
>JAUVEB010000222.1 GCA_030595055.1 Desulfuromonadaceae bacterium | reverse complement strand
GATATCGGTAAGGTCGCTATCCCCGATGCGATCCTCCAGAAACCTGGACAGCTCAACGCCCGGGAGTGGTCAGTGATGAAAACCCATTCCAACATCGGCCGGGCCATCGTCGACCAGTTGATCAGCGAGTTCGGTTTTTCCACTCTGCCTGATATCGAGGTGCTGCGCCATATCACCGGACTGCATCACGAAAAGCTGGATGGTAGTGGCTATCCCCATGGGCTCAGAGAGGAGCAGGTGCCGCCGGCTGCACGGATTGTCAGTGTCAGCGATATCTTTGATGCCTTGACGTCCGATCGTCCCTATAAAAAGGCCTGGTCCAATCAAGCCGCTTTCGCCGAACTTGAAATGCTGGTATCGAAAAATCACCTTGATACAGACTGTGTAGCAGCTTTACAGAACCGTGTTGCGGATATCGAGCAGATTCAGCATGCTTTCAGTGATCGCTAATCCTCTCAAATTTCAGGCCTCTGCTGCCACGATTTTGCCTATCCTGAGCGTAGGCGCTTTTGTTACCATGCCGCAATGATTCCACTGGTCGATACCCATATCCATCTTGATGCCCCGGAATTACGGGGCGCCGGAATAAACTTGCCGGCTGAGGCGCGCCGGCAGGGAATAGACACCTTTGTTATCCCCGGGGTGCAGCTGGGCGGCTGGCAGCGGTTGGTCGATCTGGCTGAGCAGGCGACCGGTGTTTACGCAGCACCGGGGTTGCACCCTGCGTACGCCGGACAGTGGTCCGCACAGGCCGTACAACAATTGCGCGTTCTGGTGAATCACCCCAAGGTGGTCGCCATCGGTGAGATCGGCCTCGATGGTGCGGTCGAACCGCCCATGTCTGAGCAGGAACAGCTGTTGCGGGAGCAGTTGCAAATCGCTGTTTCTGCCGGCCTGCCGGTTTTGTTACATGCTCGCCGGGCCACCGGGCCACTGCTGGACATTCTTCGCGAACTGGAAATCGGCAACAAGGTTGGTGGGATCTGGCACGGCTTTTCCGGTAGTTTGCAGGTTGCGCAACAACTGGTTCAGCTTGGGTTTAAGATCGGTGTCGGCCCGATTCTGCTGCGGGGCAATGCCCGCAAACTGCCGCAGGCAGTGAGCGCCCTGCCGGCGTCGGCACTGGTGCTGGAAACCGATCTGCCCGATATGGCGGAAACCCCCGGAAAGTTACTGGACGTTGCTCGCAAAATCGCTGAATTACGCGGGATCAGCTTGGCGACTGTGGCACAAATCACCACGGAGAATGCCCGCGGGTTATTCAAGTTTTGACAGGTAAAGCGCTGCCGAAACGGCAGTATTTTTTTACCAGAAAGAATGTGTTGGACGATGAATGAAGATCGATTCAGCCGCACGGAACTGCTGATCGGGACCGAGGGTCTGGCGAAGTTGCAGCGTACCTCGGTGATGGTTTTCGGGATCGGCGGGGTTGGCGGTTACGCTGTTGAAGCTCTGGCCCGAGCCGGAGTCGGCAAGTTGACCCTAGTTGACTTTGATGAGGTCTGCAGCAGCAACATCAACCGACAGATCCACGCTCTCGACACAACGGTCGGGCGGTCGAAAGTCGCGGTGATGGCTGAGCGCTGTCGGGCGATCAACCCCCGGCTTGAGGTTATTCCGATTCACCAGTTCTATTGTGCAGAAACCAGTGCCGGGCTACTTGCCCCGGAGTCTGATTACGTGCTCGACTGCATCGACCACATTACCGCCAAACTGCATCTGTTGCAGAGTTGCTACCGGCAGGGCTTGCCGATTATTTCGTCAATGGGGGCCGCAAACAAACTGGATCCCACCCAGGTGCGAGTGGCCGACTTGGCCGAGACGAAAAAGTGTCGCCTGGCGCGGATTATCCGTAAAGAATTGCGCAAACGCGGCATTGAGCGTGGGATAAAGATGGTTTTTTCAATGGAAGAATTTCGCCCTTTAAATGATGCGGAGTCTGATGTGCGCAAGCCCGTACTGGGCAGTTCTTCCTACCTGCCGCCGATTTTCGGCCTGACCATGGCCGGTGAAGTGATCCAGACGTTACTCGGGGAAAAGGTTTGATGGAAGCGATTTACTGGCAGCTGCCGCTGTTGTTCGTGGTCGGCCTGGTGGCTGGTATCTTAAATGTTCTGGCCGGAGGCGGATCTCTACTGACCCTGCCTCTGCTGATTTTTATGGGCCTGCCGAGTGCCGTGGCCAACGGCACCAACCGGATCGCCATCTTATGCCAGAGTATTTTTGCCATCCGCGGCTTTCGCAAGCGCGGCGTGATGCCCCTCAAACTGGCCCTGTTCTGTACCCCTCCGGCTCTGCTCGGCAGCTGGGTCGGCGCAAACCTTGCGGTCAGCCTGGATGATCAATTGTTCAATCGGGTGCTGGCATTAATCATGATCGGTGTGCTGATTTTCACTGCCGTGGATCCGCTGAAGCACCTCCGCAAGGAGGAGATAACATTCAGTTTCCGGCGCAAAGTTGTGCTGATCGTCTCTTTTTTCGCTGTCGGAATTTACGGTGGCTTTGTCCAGGCCGGAGTGGGCTTCCTGATCATCATCGCGCTGCTGGTACATGGTCTCGATCTGGTGCGGATCAATGCCGTCAAGGTGTTTGTCATCTTCGCCTACACCTTCATTGCCCTCGGGGTGTTTATCTATCACGGACAGATCAATTATCTGCTCGGTTTCGCACTGGCGGCGGGAAATTCGATCGGGGGGATACTCGGTCCGAAACTGGCTGTCGACAAGGGACACGACTGGATCAAAAAGGTGGTCAGCCTGACCGTGCTGGTCTTTGCCCTGAAACTGCTGCTGTTCCCCTGATCTTCTAGGAGGTTGTCCGAGGATACGAACCGTAGCGAGAAATCGGCTGTTCGAGGGCAGATTTTCGTAGGCTTGAGAGCGAATAGCACCGCTATTTGTCGAAAACATACGGAAATATGAACCGATCAGACGGTTTCGCAGTAGGTTCTTGTATTCTCAGACAGCCTCCCAGGCTGTTGACTGCCGCAGAAGCAGCACGTATCATGGAGGTGAACCTTCGTTGTGGAGGTTTTTTCTACGTAGATTCAATTCAATTGGTAGCGAAGTCCGCCAGGAAGAGACTGATGGCTTTACGAAAAATATTACACTACCCGGAACCGCTGTTAAAAAAGAAGTCGGAGCCGGTGACCGAATTTAACGATGAATTGCGCCAACTGGCGGCAGACCTGACCGAGACGATGTACGATGCGCCGGGTGTCGGCCTGGCGGCCCCGCAGGTTGGGGTACTCAAGCGACTGGTCGTCATCGATTGTTCGGCCAGTGAAGAACCGAACGATTTGCTGGTCGCCGTCAACCCGGAAATTGTCGACACGGAGGGAGATTCTCTCAAAGAGGAGGGCTGTTTGTCCGTTCCCGGTTTCTGGGCCA
>JAUVEB010000192.1 GCA_030595055.1 Desulfuromonadaceae bacterium | reverse complement strand
ACCTACTGCGAAACCGTCTGATCGGTTCATATTTCCGTAAGTTTTCGACAAATAGCGGTGCTATTCGCTCTCAAACCTACGAAAATCTGCCCTCGAACAGCCGATTTCTCGCTACGGCTCGTATTCTCGGACAACCTCCTAAACTAGCGCCATTCCCGTTAGTATCCTTTTGCGATGACAATATTGTAATAAACTCAGGACAGGTTCCCGACTGATGGATATTCTTAAAGCATCTCCGACCCCGGATTCCGCGATCGGCCCTTGCGCGGTGACCCTTGGTAACTTTGACGGTGTTCATCTGGGCCATCGGGAACTTTTCCGACGCCTGATCAGCCGATCCAGGCAACTGTCTTGTCAATCGGTGGTTTATACTTTTGATCCTCACCCGCTGAAATTTCTGCAACCGGAAAAAGCGCCATTACTGCTCAATACTCCGGCGGAAAAGCAGCGCCTGATTGCGGCGTCACATGTTGATCTCCTGATTGAGGCTCCTTTTACCCGGGAACTGGCAAGCCTTTCCCCGGAGCAATTCGTTGATGATATCCTGATCGCTGCGTTACAAACGAAAGCACTGGTAATCGGCTACGATTATGCTTTTGGTCGGGGACGGTGCGGAGATGCCGAGTTTTTGCGTCGTTACTGTTCCGCTAAGGGGATTTCTGTGGAGGTGTTGCAACCGGTCGGTGCTGACGGGCAGCCTTACAGTTCAACCCGTATTCGCCAGCTGGTTGCGGATGGGCGGGTTGCCGACGTGGTTTCCCGGCTCGGTCGTCACTATAACCTGGAAGGGGAGGTCGTTGCCGGAGAACAGCGTGGTCGTGAGATCGGTTTTCCGACGGCTAATCTGCTGACGGAGAAAGAACAGTTGCCGGCACCGGGTGTGTATGCCATCAAGGTCCGGCATAATTTGCAGGAATATAGCGGGGTTGTGAACCTTGGCCGTTGCCCGACTTTCGGTAACGGACGTTCAACGATTGAAGTTCATTTGATCGATTTTTCCGGGCAACTCTACGGGCAGCGCGTTCGCATCTATTTTGTTGAGCGTTTACGCGATGAACAGAAGTTTTCCAATCCACAGATATTGTCGCGGGCCATTGCTGCGGATGTATTGCGTGCCCGGCAGATTCTCGGTGCCCGGCAGATTATCCAATTTCAAGAATATCTGTCCTATTGAAAGATTAGTTCTAGTGCATTAAAATGCAATATGGTATAGTTCTTTGTCCTGAGATCTGTTTTTGTATAAATGGGAAGGGAAGGGGTACCGCCGGATGAGTGCAGACCGCCTTGGCGAGTTGCTGGTTCGTAACCAGCTGGTTTCTGATGATCAACTCGCAAAAGCCGTTACTGAGCAAAAAAATGAGGGGATCCGTTTGGGTGCCGCTTTGATTAAGCTCGGCTATATTCAGGAAACCGACCTCGCCTCATTTTTGTCAAAACATTATGGTGTTCCTTCTATCAACCTGACTGAGTTTGATGTTGACCCCGCCGTTGTGTCGCTGGTTCCTCCCGCAGTTGCCCAGAAATACCAACTGGTTCCAATCAACCGTGCCGGCGCGACGTTGATTGTGGCGATGGCTGATCCGTCCAATATTTTCGCCATTGATGACATCAAGTTTATGACCGGCTTCAATGTCGAGGTAGTGGTTGCTGCCGAAGCGGCCATCAAAGATGCGATCGACAAGTATTATGATCGGAGTTCTTCGCTGGCTGATGTTATGGAAGGACTTGAGGATTTTGACGATCTCGAGCTGCTTGAAGATGATTCGTTGGAAGATGTCGGCGAGTTGGAAAAGGCGAGTGAAGATGCTCCGGTTGTCAAGCTCGTCAATCTGATTCTGACCGATGCGATCAAAAAGAAAGCCTCGGATATTCATATCGAGCCCTATGAGCATCTTTTCCGGGTGCGTTATCGGATCGATGGGGTACTTTACGAGGTGATGAAACCACCCCGCAAATTGAAAAATGCTATTACCTCCCGTTTGAAGATCATGGCAAATATGGATATTGCCGAGCGCCGTTTGCCGCAGGACGGTCGGATCAAGATCAAAATGGGCCGCGGTGCTGAGATGGATTATCGTGTCAACTGTTTGCCGACCCTGTTCGGTGAGAAGGTTGTTCTGCGGCTGCTTGATAAAAGCAATCTGCAGCTCGACATGACCAAGCTGGGTTATGAAGAGCAGGCGCTGGAGTGGTTCAAGCGGGAGATTCACAAGCCGTTCGGGATGGTTCTGGTCACCGGGCCGACCGGGAGTGGAAAAACGGTTTCTCTTTATTCGGCCCTCTCGGATCTCAATAAAGTCTCAGAGAATATTTCGACGGCGGAAGATCCGGTTGAGTTCAACTTTGCCGGGATCAATCAGGTGCAGATGCATGAAGAGATCGGTCTCAACTTTGCCGCAGCCCTGCGGGCTTTTCTGCGCCAGGATCCCGATATCATCATGATTGGTGAGATTCGCGATTTTGAGACGGCGGAAATCGGCGTCAAGGCGGCCCTGACCGGTCACCTGGTGTTGTCAACCTTGCATACCAACGACGCTCCCAGCACCATTAACCGTTTACTCAATATGGGCATTGAACCTTTCCTCGTGGCCTCGGCGGTCAACTTGATTTCCGCGCAGCGGCTTGGGCGGCGGGTCTGCTCGGAGTGTAAAGAGCCGGAAGATCTCTCCAATGATGCCTTAATCGCGGCAGGTGTTTCGGAGGCGGATATCGGCAAGTTTACCACCTATAGAGGGCGTGGTTGTGCTGTCTGCAATGAGACCGGTTACAAAGGGCGGATCGGTATTTATCAGGTCATGCCGATGTTTGAAGACATCAAGGAACTGGTTTTGTCCGGGGCCAATACCGCTGAAATTAAACAGGAATCGATGCGCTTGGGGGTCAAAACCATGCGCCAGTCAGCTTTGACCAAATTGATGGAGGGAGTGACAACCTTGGAGGAAGTCCTCCGCTGCACCATCGGTGATGATTGATGGCGTCGCAAAAAGTCCGCCCTCCGGCGTTGCAGCGTTTTTTCAGGATCTCGACATACTATATGTATGCCTTCGCCCCTGAAAAACCACTACGCCTTGTAGGTCGAAATTTTTGCTTAGCCATCTCATGACTTTTTGCGAGATCATCATGATTAAACCACGGGTGCGACGTACGAGGTTCCAGGTTCGACGTTATGATATCGAACTTCGAACTTCGAACTTCGAACCCAAATCCTAAAAGGATTTGATTCATATGCTGAATATGCATCAACTGTTGAAGGCGATGATTGAAAAAGGTGCTTCAGATTTACACCTTTCCACCGGATCCTCGCCGCAAATTCGTATCGATGGCCAGATGGTTGTGCTGAATACTCCGCTATTGTCTCCGGCCGAAACCAAGCAGATTTGCTACAGTGTTTTAACGGACGCCCAAAAACGCAAATTTGAAGAAGAAAACGAGCTTGATCTGTCCTTCGGAGTCAAAGGGCTCTCCCGTTTTCGGGGTAATATTTATATGCAGCGCGGAGCAGTTGCCGGTGCTTTCCGGGCCATTCCTTTTGAAATAAAATCTTTTGAAGATCTGGGCTTGCCGGCAGTGGTGCGGACTCTGTCGCAAAAGCCGCGGGGACTGATTCTTGTAACCGGTCCCACGGGCAGTGGAAAAACGACCACCCTGGCGGCAATTATTGATGAAATAAACAGGTCACGCAGTGAGCATATTATTACCATAGAGGATCCGATTGAGTATCTGCATCCGCATAAAAAGTGCCTGGTTAACCAGCGTGAAATCGGGGCGGATACCCAGTCTTTCAAAAAGGCGTTGAAATATATTCTGCGGCAGGATCCTGATGTTGTTCTACTGGGAGAATTGCGGGATATTGAAACCATTGAAGCCGCATTGACGATCGCTGAAACCGGGCATCTTTGTTTTGCCACCCTGCATACCAATTCCTGTGTGCAGACCATGAATCGGATTATTGATGTTTTCCCGACCACTCAACAGTCGCAGGTACGAACTCAGCTTTCCTTTGTCCTTGAGGGGGTTTTGTCGCAGAATTTGATGAAGAAGGCGGACGGTAACGGACGTTGTATGGCTCTTGAGGTGATGGTGCCGAACCCGGCCATCCGTAATTTGATCCGTGAAGATAAAATCCACCAGATCTATTCGCAGATGCAGGTCGGCC
>JAUVEB010000245.1 GCA_030595055.1 Desulfuromonadaceae bacterium | reverse complement strand
TCGTAATGAACAACCCGCTTTCAGTCGCCAGTCGGTATATCTGCATTCCGACTGGCAGGACCGGGAAGAGCTGTTTGTTGCCGTGAATGCTGCTTTTGATCAGGATGTTCAATGGCCGGCATCTCCCGTGAGCAAACTGATAAACAACTCTCAGCCGGCTTTTACGGGCGCGGAAGCCAACGGCATGGCGGCCGCTCTCGGAGTAGCTGAGCGCATGATACAGAGGTGATGGAAGGGGACTGTCCCCCGGTTCCGGTCTTAAAGGGGGGCTGTCCCCGGCCCTTCGTACTTATTTTTTGCGAAAGCATCTCAAATGAAGTTATCGATCAATCTTGCGAGTCGCCGTTATCTTGATCAGCGGGCCCTGAAGATAATTCTCTCCGGTGTCATAGTGCTGTTGCTCTTTGTGCTGGCAATCCAAGGGAATGCCTATCTAAACGACCGTCAACTGGCCCGGCAGCATCAGGCACACCTTGGATCATTACAGGAACAACTGCGCGGCAAACTGCCCAAACGCTTGACCCCGGAAGAACTTACTGAACACCGTCAGGCGTATAAGCGAGCCGAGGCGCTGCTGCAGAGGGATGCTTTCCGCTGGACAGCACTCTTTGATCGCATGGAAAGTCTGTTGCCGGACGGGGTGAGTTTACGCAGTTTCAACCCTGACTACGGCAAGAACAGTCTTTTGATGAACGGCGTCGCAAGAGAATTAAAAAACTTACAGGATCTGCTCGACAATTTACAGGCCGATCGGTTCAATCAGGTCTATCTGAAAAAACAGGGGGAAGTCAAAGTCGATGACGGCCGTGGTGGTAAACGGACCGCCTTGAGCTTTTCTATCAGCCTGGAAGGGGTATTCTGATGACACAGAAATATCCTCTGCTGACAGCTGTGTGGGAACAGAATCGCATCCGGATCATGGTGATTGTCATTCTGATGTTGTTCGTTGTGGGAGTTTATGCAGGACAGAGATGGATTGTTGAACCGAATTTGCTGGCGTTAAGAACAGAACAGATCCGTTTACAGCAACATGTTCGGCAACGGCAAATGGCATTTGCCAACAGCGGTGTTCCCGTTTCTGCCGCAGAGCAGATCGCAAAAAATCTTCAGCAATTTAATCGCCTGATTCCGTCACAAACGGATTTTTCGGTTTTTCTCGGAGAACTGTTCGATTGGTCGGGACAGGCCGGTCTGGAAATTCACCAAGTCAATTATCAACCCAAACATGAGAAAGAAACAGGTTTTCTGCGCTATGGGCTGAGCTTTTCCGTCAAGGGGGACTATTCTCAAGTCAAAAAGTTTATTCATCTGTTGGAGAATGCGCAGCGCATTCTGCTGATCGAGAAGATTTCTCTGGTCGAGTCTTCAACCGGTAAAAAGGGCCGGCATAAGGTGGATTTAAGGATTGAGCTGACAACTTATTTTCAGGAGGGTTCAGCGTGAGCCGCGCGCGGATTATGCTGCTGTTGCTGGTTGTGCTCTGCGTGGCGGTTGTCTATGCCTGGCTGGCCACGCCGAAGCAGCGCAGGGTCGCTCCGGGACAGAGCGCCCCGCGACAAACGGATCTGCGTCGACAGAAAGTTGCCCCGGCAGCCTTTCCGGCTGTTGTTGATCTTGATTTCTCCGGCGGCGGGGATTCCCGCTATCAAGCACCCCGGAAAAACCTTTTTGGTCCTTTATATCTGCCGCCGAAACCGGTCAAGCCACGTTATGTTCCGTCGCCGGAAAAAGTTGCAAAGGCGGTTGAGAAACCCCTCAAAGTTGTTCCGGTGGTTATTCGGCCGCAAGGTCCGAAACCGATTCAACCGCTGAACGTCTTGGGCTACCTGAATAAAGCTGGAGAGTATACGGTTTTTCTGTCGTCGAAGAAGGGCGATATCTTTCTTGTCAAAGCGGGCGACGCCTTTGCTGATGATCTTATTGTCCGCAGCGTCAGCGTCAACGAGATGATCATCGGTCGTCGACAGACAGATCAGCAGGTTGTGCTGCGACTGGGAGAAGTAAAATCTCAGCGGCTATCGGATCTCAGATTACCGTCGGGTCGTCCCGCGTTTGAATTTCCGAAAAAGCTGAACTCGAACAAACCAAAACCGGGTGATGACCCTGGTGTGAACAAATAATGAGGTTGAAGAATGATGCTTTTCAATGATGGGGATGCCATGACAATGCGCAAGATGAGCGGTAATCTCTTTGTGCGTTTTTCCGGCCCGTTGCTGCTGCTGTTGTTGCTGTCCGGATGTGTGGCGGGACAGGCGTCTTTCAGTAAAGGGAATCAGGCCCTTGAGCAGCAGAGTTATGATCAGGCCGTGATCGAATTTCTCTCTGCGGTTGAGAGTAATCCGGCCAGTCATGAATATCGTTTAAAGCTGAACAATGCCAGGAACAAAGCGTCCCTTGATCATAAAATGAAAGGCGATCATTTTATCGATCAGCAGCAGTACCTGAACGCTCTGCAAGAATATCAACTGGCAACGGAACTGGATAGCTCAATATATGCGGCATTTGATGGTCTGGAGACGGCTCGTAATTATCTTCAGGCGGAAAAGCTGGTGAAAGATGCGCAAGTTTTGTTGCAGGCCAATCGACAGTCGCAAGCCAGAGATATTGTGAATACCGCTCTCTCTCTGCTTCCTGATTATCAACCGGCCCTGCAACTCAAGGAAAAGGTCAAGCAGAGCCAATATGCGCTGGTCGATGGGGTTGCGCTTGAGGTGACCTCGACGCAGCTGATCAATCTTAACTTTCGCGAAACAAAACTGCCGGATGTGTTTGATATTTTAACCAAACTTTCCGGGATCAACTTTATCCTCGATGAGGATGTCCGTAGCGACAAGACAACGCTGTTTCTGGAACAAGCGACTTTTGCCCAGGCACTGGAACTGCTGTTGCGGATGAATAAACTGGACAAAAAGATTCTCAACAGCAAGACGATTATTCTTTTCCCGAA
>JAUVEB010000091.1 GCA_030595055.1 Desulfuromonadaceae bacterium | reverse complement strand
AGCATCGGGCCCGGGATCAGGTCGCCAACGGCATAAATACCGGCCACCGCAGTCTGGTAATTTTCATCGACCTCCAGCTGTCCTTGCCGATTGGGTTGCAGACCGACAATTTCCGGCCCCAAACTGGTAGTTTGTGCCCGGCGACCGGTCGCGACCAGCACCTTGTCGCAGCTGATCTGCCGTTCTCCTTTGGCTGTTGTCAGGGTGACCTGCACACCGTCGTCGGTTGTTTCCAGCCTTTCCAGTTTTGTCTGCAGGTGGATCTCCAGTCCTTGTTTCTTCAGGCTGCGCTGAAGCATCTGGGCCAGTTGTGGATCGGTCTGCGGCAGCAGCTGCGGTAACATCTCGACCACTGTGACTTGCGAGCCGAGGCGGCTCCAGACCGAGCCCATCTCCAGACCGATGGCCCCGCCGCCGACCACCAGCAGATGTTTGGGGATTTCGTTCAGATTTAAGGCATCACGGGCGTTGATGACCGTGGTGCCGTTGAAGGGCAGGTGTGGCAGGTCAGTGGCTTCACTCCCGGTCGCCAGCAGAATGTTCTTTGCAGAGAGACTCCGCTTATTTTCACTATTTAAAACCTCGACACTTTGAAGGCCGTTTATCAGCCCTTTTAAAGAGGCTGTTCCGGTAATTGCAGTGATGCCGTTTTTCTTGAAAAGGCCACTGATGCCCCCGGTCAACTTGTTGATGATCCCCTCTTTGCGGGCCATCATCTGTGCCAGATTCAGTTTCACACCCGCAATCTCAATTCCGTGTTCAGCAAGCTCATGATTGACCTTGGCGAACTGTTCGCTTGATTCGAGCAGGGCCTTGCTCGGAATACAACCTTCGTTGAGGCAAACTCCGCCGAGGGTGGTCCGTTTTTCGACAACGGCGACTTTGAAGCCGAGTTGCGCCGCACGGATAGCGGCAACATAACCGCCGGGTCCGGCACCGATGACAATCAGGTCGTATCCTTGTTCAGACATTGATTTGCTCCTTAATGGTGTTCAGCGTGGCGATCGATTTTCAGCGCTGAAACGGATTACATTTCCAGTAACATCTCTTCCGGATCCTCCATATAGGTCTTGATCCGTTTGAGAAACCCGACCGCTTGCTGTCCGTCGATAACGCGGTGATCATAACTGAGGGCGACATTCATGATCGGGCGGATCAGAATTTCGCCGGCAATGACAACAGCGCGATCCTGAATGGCGTGCATGCCGAGAATGCCGCTCTGCGGCGGATTAAGCAATGGGGTGGAGAGGATTGACCCGTAAATTCCGCCGTTACTGATGGTGAAGGTTCCTCCCTGTAATTCATCAAGGGAGAGCTTGCCGGTTGCCGCTTTTTCGGCGAGGGTCCGGATGGTCTGCTCAATTTCATCAAAATGCAGTTGGTCGGCGTCACGGATAACCGGAACAACCAGCCCCCGTTTGCTGCCGACGGCGATGCCGATGTCGTAAAAGTTATGATAGACGATGTCGGTATCGTCGATGCGGGCATTGACTTCGGGGTATTCCTTCAAGGATTCAGCGACCGCCTTGACGAAAAAAGACATGAACCCGAGGGGAACCCCATGTTTTTTCAAAAAGGAGTCCTTGTGACTGTTCCGCAGGGTGATGATCCGCAGCATGTCGATTTCGTTGAAAGTCGTCAGCATGGCGGTCTGCTGTCGAGCCGACAACAGGCGCTCGGCGATCTTTTTGCGAATCTGGGTCATCGGCACCCGTTTACTGCGAGGATCATCTTCAGTCGCGGCCGGTTTTTCAGTGATCGGGGGTGGTGGAGCGGCTCCGGTCGCAGGTTGCGGTTGTTCCGCTACCGGCCGTGAGGACACAGCCGCGGGCAGGTCATCTACCAGGATGCGCCCGTCACGTCCAGTTCCCGGTACTGTTGCCGGATCGATATTGCGTTCGGCGGCCAGTTTAGGGACCGCTGGGTTCATGGGAGGCAACTCTGCGGCGGGTTGTTCCGCCATGGGTGAAGCATCCTCTGCCGCCGCTGTTGTCGTGCCGACGGCTCTTTCCTCAATCCGGGCAATCACGGCACCGATTTTGACGGTTTCCCCCTGCCGGGCGAGAATCGTCAATTTCCCTGACGCCTCGGCGATGATCTCGATGTTGACCTTTTCCGTTTCCAGTTCCAGCAGCAGATCATCCTTTGTGATCTGTTCTCCCTCCTGTTTGAACCATTCACCGATTTCGGCTTCGACGATCGATTCGCCGACTTGGGGAACTATGATATCCATATCAATCCTCTGTTTTGTTGCTGTCCGGAAACGGTCCTTTCCCGCAATCTCAGCGTCAATTTACGCCTTTGCTTGACCTTGCGAAAAATTGCTCGTTGCCAAAGCAGAAACTCTTTCGCACCCATCTGGATTTTCCAGATGGACACTCGTTATCGGGTTGCCAAGGCTTTATCCAGAATTTGCTGCTGCTCAATTTTATGAATCCGGTGTGAACCGACGGCGCTGCTGGCGGAACGCTTGCGGCCGACATATTCCGCTTCGCGACCGATCAATTCACGCAATTGCGGGCGCAGATGATCCCAACCGCCGCCGTTGGCAATTTCTTCCTGTACCCAGCAGTATTCAACCGTTTTTCTGTATGGTTTGAGGATGCTTTTCAACAGCTCCTTATGCAGTGGGTAGAGCTGTTCAATGCGAATAATTGCGACATCGTTATGATTGCCGGCCAGCCGTTGCTGCAGCAGATCATAGTAGATCTTCCCTGCGCAGAGCAGCACCCGCCGACATGGTTCGGCATCCAGATTATCCGGCAGGATTTCCTGAAAACAGCCACGGGTCAGATCCTGCACGGTCGATACACAGGCTGGATGACGCAGCAGTCCTTTGGGGGTGAATACAATCAGCGGGCGGCGGTGCCGGGTGTGAACCTGGCGCCGAAGTAAGTGGAATAATTGTCCCGGGGTGCTGGGATTGACAATCTGCATGTTATCGTCGGCACAGAGTTGCAGGTAGCGTTCCATCCGGGCGCTGGAATGTTCCGGTCCCTGGCCTTCATAGCCGTGGGGAAGAAACATGGTGATGCCGGTCGGGCGATCCCATTTGGCCAGACTGCCGGCGATAAACTGGTCGATGATCACCTGAGCGCCGTTGGCAAAGTCACCGAACTGAGCTTCCCAGATTGTCAGACCATCCGGAGTTTCCACGGTATAGCCGTAATCAAAGCCTAACACCGCCGCTTCGGAGAGCATGCTGTTATAGACGGAAAAATGGCTACCGGCCTGTTTAGCGATTTCCGCCAGAGGTGTATATTCTCTGCCTGTTGCTATGTCGTAGAGGGTCGCATGGCGATGATTGAAGGTGCCGCGCCGGGAATCCTGTCCGGACAGACGGATCGACGTCCCTTCATTGAGCAGACTCGCAAAAGCCAGGGCCTCGCCGGTTCCCCAGTCAATGTCGGTGTCTTCCGCGATGGCTTTATGACGTTTTTTCAGCAATGAAGCAATTTTTCGGTGTGCGGAAAAATTCTCGGGGACTGTTGTCAGAGAGTTGCTCAGCTGTCGCAGTGTCTGTTTATCAATACCGGTTTCAACCGGATCAAAACTGAACTCACGGGATATGTGCGACCATTGTTTCAGGAAAGTTTCGTGGAGAGGGCAGACTTCACGAACCAGCGCGTCTTCCAGATTTTTATCGATCCGGTCAGCAATCTTCCGGAGTTCCGTTTCGGTGAAACCTTCCCGTAGCAGTTGGGTTTTGTAAATATCGACGGTGAGCGGATGGTTGCGAATTTTTTCGTACATCAGCGGCTGGGTAAAAAATGGCTCGTCCCCCTCATTATGTCCATGTCTGCGGTAGCAGATGATTTCGATGACGACATCTTTGCGGAACGTTTGACGGAACTCGATTGCCATGGTCGCTGCCTGAATCAGGGTTTCCGGGTCGTCCCCATGAACATGGAAAATCGGCACCATCAGCATCTTGGCAATATCGGTCGGATAGCAGGTGGAGCGGGCATCGACCGGCAGGGTGGTAAAACCGATCTGGTTATTGATGACCAGATGCAGGGTGCCGCCGGTTTTATAACCGGCAAGCTGAGAGAGGTTGAGGGTTTCGGCAACAATCCCCTGCCCGGCAAATGCGGCATCTCCATGGATCAGCAGCGGCATGACCAACTGCTCCCCGTCCCCTTCCAGACGATCCTGGCGAGCGCGACATTTTCCCTCCACGACCGGGGCGACGGCTTCCAGATGACTTGGGTTGGAAGCCAGGGAAATGTGTATGCAGCCGTTGCTGAAACACCGATCCGTAGAATAGCCTTTATGGTACTTGACATCTCCTTCGCCAACGATTTTGTAGCGTTCGTTGTCAGCAAACTCAGCAAAGATATTTTCCAGGGGTTTCTGAAAAATGTTTGCCAGAACATTGAGGCGCCCGCGATGTGCCATGCCGATAATCACATGCTGCAGCGACAGCTCTGCGGCTTTTTCAATCAGGTGATCAAGCAGGGGGATGACCGATTCCGCTCCCTCCAGGGAAAAACGTTTCTGACCGACAAATTTACGGTGCAGAAAGGTTTCAAATTTGCTTGCCTGCAGTAGCATTCTCAGCGTTGTCAGCTTTTTTTCCCGACTGAGTTGCGGGATGCTGCGAGACTCTTCCAACCGCTGCTGCAGCCATTTGCGCTCTTCGGGAATCGGGATATGCATGAACTCGATTCCGAGTGAGCGGCAATAGGTTTGCTGAAGGATCTCCATAATCTGCTTCAGGGGAGCGTTTGAAAGAATGAAATTGTCGGTGGCGAACCGGCGCTCAAGGTCAGATTCGTTCAGCCCGAATTCGCCGAGCTGCAAAAGAGGATGATAACGTTCGCAGGGGGTTAAGGGGTCGACGCAAGCGTAGATATGTCCCATTTCGCGGTAGCGGCGGATCAACGACTGAACGGCTGCCGGTTTATGGTCAGGAGGGTCATTGCCGCTTTCGATCCCCAGCTCAAATCCCTGAAAAAAGGAGCGCCATTCTACCGGAACCTGCTGCGGGTCATTTTTATAGAGCTGATACTGATTTTCGATCCACTGTGGGCTGACATTGTCTGTGGAGGTCATAGGGCGGTAGTCTCCCGAGCGACAACAAGAATGGAAACATTTCGCATTAAGTATAGATCAGCCGCTTGGTCGCCGCAATAAGAGGGCGGAATGACTGGCATAAAAATACCGGTGAAAATAATGTTAGAATTCGGCGAGTTGTTTGACTTTTAGTCTTTGCTAATGTTATCTTTCTGCTAAGTTTTGTTGCCGCGGGAATACGCGCGGTCGGCAGCAGAGGATTTTGTTGGAAAGGAGTAGGTCATGGGAATATCCGGTTCGACGAGCATTGCCGCCCAGGAAATGGCTATCAATGTCAATAAGTCTCAGGCGGGATTCGATGTGTTAACCATGACCCTGCAAAAAACCGAACAGCCTCAGCAGGATGATCAACAGCGTCTGCAGATTGCTGAGCAGACCGGCAAGGGGATGAATATCGACGTCAAAGCCTGATTTTGTTTTTCGCTTGGTTATTTAAAGCCCCGCCGGGAATCTTTCCCGGCGGGGCTTTTTTGCTTAGCAATTCTATTCTTTCTTTGCAAGATCATCTTGCCTGTAATCCTTATCCCTTTTGGCCTTCTCTTGTGGGCTAAAAACCTCATTTGGTCAAAATTCTACCGTCCATGAAAAAAACAACAAATATATTTACAATAAATCGCTAAAAAATATAATAAATTTTACTAAAAAGATATACAATCCACCTTTACATTCTGATAAAAATAAAATATACTTTCTTTAAAATTGGTAAAGTGTAAATACATTTCAATCAAGTCTGCGGAGATAAAAATGAGAACTCGGGCCAATGACGGTTTGAGCTATGTCGCCCAAAAAGAGTTGCGCCTACTGGGTCGGAATATCGTTCTAGCCCGTAAGCGACGCAAGCTCTCTCGTAAATCCATGGCCGACAAAATGATGGTTTCGGTACCGACTCTCAAAACCCTCGAATGCGGTACTCCAAGCGTTGGTCTGGGCGTTCTCATGCAGGCGCTGACAGTTTTGGGCTTGGAGCAGGGGTTTGCAGATATTGTCTCTCCGACTAACGATAAGGTCGGTCTTGGGATGGAGTCTCGCCGTCTTACAGGGGAGCCTAGCTTGGCCGACGAGAATTTAGACTTCTAATGGCTGAAATTAAAAAGGCGACAATCTATATATACCTTTCAGAGGGCCCGGTCCCCGCAGGTCTTTTGTCGGTCAACTGTGACGGTCGCTACACTACAAGTGAATTTGTTTACGGGAATCGCTATCTTGAGCGTCCTGATGCTGTACCCGTGGACCCTGTGCAACTTCCACTGCCAGTTCCTGGTCGGTCAGGGGTCGTTCAAACTCCGGCTGATTTTGCCATATTCAACGGAATCCGCGATGCGTCTCCAGACAAATGGGGGAGGTATCTGCTTGACAAAAAATATCCGACCTTGGGTCTGGATGAGTTCGATTATGCTGCAGCCGCTGGTCATGACCGGGTGGGGGCCTTGGCCTTTGGTGAAAGTCCGGTGTCTGGAATCGGGATTTGGGACACTGAAAAATTTGTTGCTCGTGATACGAGGTATTTAGATTTAGCTCAAATTCAACGAGCCGTTGATGGTGCCGAAGACCCTGATGACCCGGATTTTCAGCGCTTTTTGGAGTACGGCCCTTCTCTTGGTGGGGCTCGTCCCAAAGCTACGGTTCGGTGGGATGGGCGACTTTGTCTAGCAAAATTTTCCCTGAGCAATGATACCTACAACGTGTGTCAGGCTGAATATGCCGCCATGCTTCTGGCAGTTCGTTGCGGCATTGATGTTCCTCGAATTTATCTCTCCGAGGTTCTCGACCGACAGGTTTTTATTGTTGAGCGGTTTGACCGTGATCTTGAGAGTGAAGGGGTTGTTGTGCGCAGACCATTCCATTCCGCACTGACAATGACGGGGTCGCATGAGAGCGACTATATGCGCCACTCCTACCTTGATATCGTGACAGCCATTAGTCGTTTTAGCTCTCAGGCATCCAGAGACCGAGAAGAACTCTTTCGTCGCTTAGTTTTTAATGTATTTTGCAACAATAACGATGACCATCTGCGCAATCATGGCTTTCTCTATACTGGTGATGGAGCCTGGAATTTGTCACCAGCTTATGACATTGTCCCTTTTCCCCAATCAGGAGAGGTCTACCATCAGGCTCTTCACTTTGGTAAAGCAGGGCGTGAAGCGTCGCTGGAGAACCTTCAGACTGCTGCGCCTGTTTTCGGGCTAAAGCTGGCTGAAGCAAACAATATCATTGATGAAGTTCGTGAGGGGACGCGAAATTGGCAGGACTTCTATGTGGAACATGGAGCATCTGAAGAAGATATTATACGCCTCAAAGGGAGTTTTCGTCCCCTTTAAGAAGTAAAATTGTCCATCAGTCTCCTTTTTGACTGGCCATGAATTGCTCTTCAGCATGGTAAGACGAGCGCACCAGGGGGCCGGCTTCGACATGATCAAAGCCGAGCTCCCGCCCTTTTATTGCGAGGCTGGAAAATTCATCCGGAGTGACATAGCGTTGTACCGGGTAATGGGCTTTGCTCGGTGCCAGGTATTGCCCGAGGGTGAGAATCCGGCAGTGATGTTTCCGCAAGTCTCTCATCACTTGTCGCAGCTCTGCCTCGGTTTCTCCCATGCCCAGCATCACCCCTGATTTAGTGACGATTTGTTTTGACTGGCGGCGCACCTCGGCGAGCAGATCCAGCGAACGTTGATAATTTGCTTCGGGCCGAACTTCAGGGTAGAGGCGCGGAACAGTTTCGATGTTGTGACCGAGGATATCCGGTTGCGCGCTGACAATTTGCCCAAGTGCCTGCCAGTTGCCCTGCAGGTCCGGTATGAGCAGCTCGATCCGGCAAGCGGAGGTTCGCCGGCGAATTTCTTCGATCAGGGCGACAAAATGACCGGCGCCCCCGTCAGCAAGGTCGTCGCGCGTCACCGAGGTGATCACTGCATGCTTGAGTTGCAGTTCGAGGATGGCTTGCGCGACCTTGGCCGGTTCCTGGGGATCCGGTGGGCTGAGGGGGCCGCTGTCAACATTACAGAAGCGGCAATGCCGACTGCAATCGTTGCCGAGGATCATGAAGGTTGCGGTTCCCTGACTCCAGCATTCCCCCTGGTTCGGGCAGGCGGCACTGCGACAGACCGTATTCAGACCCTTTTCGCGGTGATAACGATCAATTCTGGCAAAGTTCTTCCCCGCGGGGAATCTGACCTTGAGCCAGTCAGGCTTGCGCTGATAATTTTCCGGCATAGGGTTGTTTTTCCGCTCATTTAAAGTGACCGATCGGCACCGGTCAGACAGTTGATTTCATAATATGAGAGGGCCCGGTCGCTTCTGCGATCGAGCCCTTTCATACAGAAATCGAAAATGTCAAATTTGCTGTACACACAAAAAGTCATCAAATTTACATGGGTTCAAAGTTTGACTTGTCGGCACCGCAGAGTGGACAACACCAGTCATCGGGCAGCTCTTCAAACTTTGTTCCCGGCGCAATGCCGTTGTCCGGATCCCCTTCTGCCGGGTCGTAAGCATAGTCACAAATTACGCAGCGATACTTGTCCATTGAGCATCTCCTTGGGGAAGTTTTTTGCCGAGACCGGCAGTTCCGGCAAAACCGGGACTGTCCCCACCGGATCCTGAGCGAAGGCGAAGGGTGGGGGCTGTCCCAGGCTTTTGCGATGCGAACCACCACAGTTTCATAACCGTAAAGTCGGGACAGCCCCCGATGGTACTGGGGACAGTCCCGACTTTACTCCCAGCGTACAAAAGCCCTTAAACTAGCGCCATTCGTGTCTGTCATTAAATCATTTCCAGCAGTGCGTTAACGGTTTTTTCAATCCCTTCGGCGGCT
>JAUVEB010000251.1 GCA_030595055.1 Desulfuromonadaceae bacterium | reverse complement strand
AACAGCGGGACTATTTTCAACGTTGCGGTCAGGTAGGGGATCAGGGCCAGTGGAGCTGTTTCCGGGCCGATCCGCAGGTCATGAAAGCGTAGCGCGATCCCCTTGTTAAAGGTCAGCTTGCTGTAGCCGATTGCGACCGGTTGTTTCAGGGCTTTAGCCAGGGTTATTTCAAGTTCCTGTCGATAGTCGTCCAGATCGAAATGGCTGAGGAAAATTGAAATCAGGATGACGAGGATCGCCGACAGCAACAGCAGGCCGTAAATTAATCTGCGGAAAATTTTTGCCGGCGCTGAATTCATGGTTGCCGATCACTTGAGAAGGGTTGCTGTAGACAATGTCTTTGGGAGTGACAGCATCATACCGCCACTTTTGCTGCTCGGCAAGCTGCAATCCTGCCTGGCGGGTGTGGTTACGTAACAGGTCTTTACACACACGGAGCCCCCTGATAGCATAATATGCCCGCGATTCTACAGGGTGTCGTCGCTTCGGGTTGGCCGTGAGCGGATCCCGCCCGCCGTAGCAGGAGTTTTACCCCGCAAATATGAAGATTAAACAGCTTGATATCATTGGCTTTAAGTCCTTTGTCGACAAGGTTTCTCTCGACTTTCAGCAGGGGATTACCGGGGTCGTTGGACCGAACGGCTGCGGAAAAAGTAATATCGTCGATGCCATCCGTTGGGCGATGGGGGAGCAGAATGCGCGGCACCTGCGCGGCCGAGTCATGGAAGATGTTATCTTCGGGGGGAGCGAAAGCCGTAAGCCGCACGGCATGGCTCAGGTTTCCATCGTTTTCGATAACAGTGCCAAGGTCTGTCCGCCCGCCTACAAAGATTATGCTGAAGTCATGGTCACACGGCGTCTTTTTCGGAGTGGCGAAAGTGAATATTTGATCAATAAAACCCCCTGTCGGTTGCTTGATATTACCGAGCTGTTCATGGACACCGGGGTCGGTGCCCGGGCCTACTCAATTATTGAGCAAGGGAAGGTCGGTCTGCTGGTCAGTGCCAAGCCGGAAGAACGGCGGATGCTGATCGAGGAAGCGGCTGGGGTGACCAAGTTTAAAACCCGCAAAAAAACGGCCCTGCGGAAAATGGATGCTACCAAGCAAAACCTGGTGCGCTTGGGGGACATTATTGCCGAAGTGCGTCGGCAACTCGGGAGTTTAAAAAGACAAGCCCGGCGGGCAGAAAAATTTCGCGAATACCGAGGGGAGGCCAAGCGGATTGAACTTTGTCTGGCGGGGAACCGGTTTCAGGAACTTTGTCGTGAAATTGAGTTGCTGACCGGTCAGGAAGAGGAGCAGTCAACTATTCTTGCCCGGCTGGATTCCCGACTTGAAGAGGGGGATCTACAGCTCGAAGAGAAGCAGTTGCAGCTGACTCTTGTCGAAGCTGAGCTCAATCAGGCGCAGGAACGGGTTTATCAGCTCGCTGCGGAAATTCAGCGGGTCGAAAATGACGTGCTGCTGGCAACCCGGCAGCGTGAACATCTGTTCAATCAGGATCAGGAATCTCAGGCAGAGCTCGAATCGTTGGCTGAGCGGATGGCTGAGCTGGAAAGTGAAAATGCAGAGTTGCAGCAGGAAAAAAACACTTTCGGGGTCCGCTTGGAAGCTTTACAGCAAGATGTTGAGCGGCAGGAGGAGGAGCTCCGGCAGTCATTGCCCCGTGAACAGGAGTTGAATTCGCAGCTTGAAGAGAGCCGTCGTGAATTGCTGGAATTGCTGGCCGAGGCCGGCCGCTTGGTCAACCGCCGAGAGGAAATAGACCGTCGCTTGGCGGCAGAAGCGGAGCGTCACGAACAGGTGCAGAACGATTCAATCCAAGTTCGGGAACAGCAGCAACGGCGACGAGAGCAGCAACAGCAGTTAGACCGGCAGGTTCAGCATGTCCAGGAAGAGCAACAGCAACTGGTCGAGGAAGCGAAGCTGTTACACCGGCGCCAGTTGGAAAAAAAAGCAATACTGGTCGAGCAGGAGGCCGAACTGGCAAAGCTTCGCCGGCGACAGGAGAAATGTCGTTCACGGCAGGAAACTCTACAGGAACTGGAACGTAATTACGACGGCTATGCCGATGGCGTGCGGACACTTTTAGCCGAGAAAAGGCATTGGACGCACATCGTGGCTGACCTGTTGAAGGTCGATGGACAGTATGAAGTTGCTGTCGAAATGGCGCTGGGAGAACGGTTGCAGACGGTTCCTGTTGCTGATGCCGACGGGGCCGTTGAGGCTTTACAACTGCTGCTCGAACGGCAACAACGTGCTACGGTCTTGCTGCCTTTGCAACACCAAACGGTTGTTGATTTTTCGGCAGGGACGGCACTGATCACATTGGTCAAGGCAAAAGCCGGGGCCGAGGGCCTGATTGCCCCCTTGTTGACCGGGGTTTTTCTGGTCAATGCTGTTGCCGAGTATTTCGAGGCAAATTTGCCTCCCGGTACGTTGCTGGTCGATTACAGTGGCAATTGTCTGAATTGGCGGGGGGAAGTGACCGGTGGCGCAACTGTCGTTGACGGTGCCGGATTGTTGCGCAAGAAGCGGCAGTTGGCAGAACTGGCAAAAGAAATCTCAGAACTTGACGCGCAGTTATTCCATGACCAACAGGCAATAGATCTGCTGCGCGACGAGTTGCTACTGGTTGAGGATGAGCAGTCCGTTACCGCTGGGGAAGGGCACCGCCTGGAGCTCCGGGCGCTGGAATTGGCAAAAGATCGGCAAAGCTTGCAGGCTGAGGAGAGACGTCTTAACGAGCGGTTCGATTTGATCACCTTTGATTTAGAGCAGATTGATGAAAGCCGGACCGCATTGCAGCAGGAAAAACAGCAGTTAAGCGAGGGGCGCGAGCAATCCGCCGAGCGACATCAGCATTTAGAGGAAC
>JAUVEB010000122.1 GCA_030595055.1 Desulfuromonadaceae bacterium | reverse complement strand
ATCGGAGCCTCGCGCAAAGACATCCTCCGGCTCCAGGTTGTTCTGCACCATGAACATCGCCATGTCGCCGACGATCTTCGAAGACGGAGTTACCTTGACCAGGTCGCCGAACATATCGTTGACCTTCCGATACATCTCCTTGCACTCTTCCCAACGGTGGCCAAGCCCCAGCCCCTCAACCTGCGGCTTGTAGTTGGAGTACTGACCACCGGGGATCTCGTGGTAATAGACTTGGGCGGTCCCGCTGCGCAGCTCCGACTCGAACGGTGCGTAATAGGTCCGAACAGTCTCCCAGTAGTTGGCCAGCTGCTGCAGGCCGGCCATATTCAGCTTCGGATCCCAGATGGTCCCTTCCAGGGCCGCCAGCAACGCGTTCATATTCGGCTGGGCCGTCAGTCCGGAAACCGAAGAGAGCGCCGAATCGACGATATCACAACCGGCCGCAGCAGCCATCAGCAGCATGGCGCCACCGTTGCTGGAGGTATCATGGGTATGCAGATGGATCGGCAAATCGATCTCCTGCTTCAGAACCTTGACCAGTTTTTCCGCGGCAAAGGGTTTGAGCAGACCGGCCATATCCTTGATCGCCAGGATATGCGCCCCCATCTTCTCCAACTCCTTGGCCATGTTGACATAGTACTCCAACGGGTACTTGTCACGCTTCGGATCAAGAATATCACCGGTGTAACAGATTGCCGCTTCGCAGATGGCGCCACTCTTGTTGACCGCCTCCATCGCCACCTTCATACCTGTGGTCCAGTTCAGCGAGTCGAAGACGCGAAAGACATCAATGCCGCAGGCGGCCGCCTTGGCGACAAACTCCTGTACGACGTTATCCGGATAGTTGGTATAGCCGACCGCGTTGGAGCCGCGCAGCAGCATCTGAAACAAAATGTTCGGAATCTTTTCCCGCAACCGCTCCAACCGCTCCCAGGGATCTTCCCGCAGGAAACGCATGGAAACATCGTAGGTGGCACCGCCCCACATCTCCAGAGAGAAGAGTCCGCCACCCAGATGCGCGGTCGCCTCGGCAATCCGGTCCAGATCGTAGGTACGAAAACGAGTCGCCATCAGCGACTGGTGAGCATCACGCATGGTGGTATCGGTAATCAGCAACTGCCTATGCTGACGCGCCCACTGGGCCAACCCCTTGGCACCCTTTTCCCGCAGGATATCGCGGGTGCCACGCGGATGTGCCTGTCCGTAGGGAATCTCCGGCACGTCTGCTTCACGCAGGTTCTTGTAATGCAACGCTTTCTCCGGAGTAATCCCCGGATAGCCGTTGACCGTTGTATGCCCGATAAAGTTGAGAATCTTGTTGGCACGGTCTTTCTTGATCCGCAGATCAAACACCTCGGGATGCTTGTCAAGGAAGGAGGTATCACAGTTCCCCTCCAGAAAAACCGGATGCGTGATCACCTTTTCGAGAAAGCCGATATTGGTTTTGACCCCACGGATACGGAATTCCTGTAGAGCACGATGCATGATGCGGGAAGCATCGTCAAAAGTCAGACCCCAGGAGGAAATTTTCACCAACAGAGAATCGTAATGCGGCGTGATAAGGGCACCGGCATAACCGGCCGCGGCATCCAGACGCACGCCGAAACCGGCGGCCGTCCGGTAAGCTTTGATGGTCCCGAAATCAGGAGCGAAGTTGTTGTTCGGATCTTCGGTGGTAATCCGTGACTGGATTGCGTAGCCACGCAGTTCGATATCCTTCTGGCTCTTGATACCGATTTCCGGATCAGACAGCTTTTTCCCCTCGGCGATCATAATTTGCGCCTGAACCAGGTTACGCATGGTCACCAGTTCCGTCACGGTATGTTCAACCTGAATCCGTGGATTGACCTCGATAAAATAAAATTTGCCGTCCTCATCCAGCAAGAACTCGATCGTCCCGGCATTGACGTAATCAACCTCTTTGGCGATCCTCAGAGCATAGTCGCAGATCTCTTCCCGCATCGTTCTTGACAGAGCGAGCGAGGGCGCAATCTCTATCACCTTCTGATGCCGGCGTTGAATCGAACAATCCCGCTCGTAAAAATGCACCAGGTTGCCATGCTTGTCGCCAAGGATTTGCACCTCGATATGTTTTGGATTTTTAATGTATTTCTCAAGAAAAACTGTCGCATCGCCAAAAGCAGCCTGTGCTTCGGAAGCGGCACTACGCAATCCATCCAGCAACTCTTTCTGGTTCTGGGCGACGCGCATCCCCCGACCGCCGCCACCGGCACTGGCCTTGACAATGATCGGGTAACCGGCCTCTTTGGCAAAGATCAGGGCTTCTTCTTCGGTCTTGATCGGATTTTCCGTTCCGGGGACGATTGGGACACCGGCAGCAACAGCAACCTGGCGTCCAGAAATCTTGTCACCCAGGCGCCGCTGAATTTCCGGAGTAGGCCCGATAAAGGCAATTCCGGCCCGCTCACAAGCTTCAGAAAAGTCAGCATTCTCCGACAAAAAACCATAACCTGGATGGATGGCATCAACATTCTTTTTACGCGCCAGGTCGATAATTTCATCAATCCCTAAATAAGCATCGACCGGACCCTTCCCTTTCCCAATCTGGTAGGCTTCATCAGCCTTATAACGGTGCAAGGACAAACGATCTTCTTCAGAGTAGATCGCCACCGTTGCAATCCCCAATTCGGTACAAGCGCGAAAAATTCGAATCGCAATTTCACCGCGGTTAGCCGCCATTATTTTTTTGAACTTTGTTCCACCCATTGCCTTATCCTCTCATTAAATGTAATACGATTTATAAATTTGTGATTTTTTGAGATGGCTAAAAAAATTCACTAAAACTAAATTTTAATAATAAAATCAAAAACTTACGCGAATATCATGATGACATAGGTACAAAAAAACCAGCAACAAGTCAAGTTAGAATAGTGTTCTATTTTTATCATGTCCGGCGCCGCTATAATGCCCTAAACCTGTTGGAAAAAACAACATGATGTGAATCCAAGCAATTACACGAAATATAATTGATGATTCGAGTTATGCATTTTACTCAAGTTGAACTTTGATTGGGCGCATGCAAAACGAGACAAAAGCTTAAAGGACTTTTTTCGACAGGATCAACAGGATTAAAATCTGATAGTCAACCTAAAAAAAAGAAAAAAAGATCTGCCTTTGATTTTGATCCTAAAGCTTATATCCGTTCTTATCCTGTTGATCCTGTCAAAAAAATTTAGACTATGAATGATTATTTTCGCAATGGAATTACTGTCGCCCAAGACTTAGTGGATTTTCAGGGGGAGGGGGTATGTATCAGGCCCTGATATCGAGACGGGTGATCCCGGAGGAGATCAGGTTGCCGGAGGAAGAGGAATCAGGAACAACCGAGCGGTCAGCGGCGGAAATATATACTTTTTCTAATGTTTATTATGGAGGAACTCTTGCTGAAGATGTTCCACGTATGCTAATTTACGTCAATGAAATGACGCTTCACCCTGGAGGCTACCAATGTCACAAACGGCGCAAATCCTGCTGATTGACGATGAACTGGAAAGCTGTAAGGCCCTTTCCCTGCTCTTAACAGCTGCCGGATACCGTGTAGAAACCAGCCTGACCGGGGAAAAAGCCCTCTCCCTGCTGAAGAATCAGTCTTACGAACTGATTATCAGCGATCTGTTCCTGCCGGGGATCAGCGGCATCGATATCCTCAAGCAGGTGAAAGAAATTTCTCCGCAAACCTGCGTTATCATGATTACCGGCAATGCCTCGGCAGAAACAGCTGTTGAAGCAATGAAGGAAGGCGCCTTCGACTACATCAGCAAACCATTCAACTTTGAAAGATTAAAAATACAGGTTGCCAAGGCACTGGAAAAAAACCACCTGGTCATCGAAAACCAATACCTGCGCGAGCAACTTCATGGCCGCTATCAGTTCGACAACATCATTGGTACCAGCCAATCGATGCAGCAAGTTTTCACGCGGATGGAAAAGGTCGTCAACACCGACTCAACAATCCTGATTCTCGGGGCATCAGGAACCGGCAAAGAGCTGGTGGCCAAGGCGATTCACTACAACAGTCCGCGTAAAGACAAACCCTTTATCGCCATCAACTGCGGCGCCATCCCGGCGGAGCTACTTGAATCGGAACTCTTCGGACATACCAGGGGCTCATTCACCGGTGCCATTGCCGACAAACCGGGGAAATTTGAAGACGCCAATGGCGGAACCATCTTTCTCGACGAAATCGGCAACATGCCGGAGCGATTACAGATGAAACTGCTCCGAGTATTGCAGGAACACGAATTCGAACGGGTCGGCTCAAGCCGCAAGATCCGACTTGACGTACGACTGATCTCCGCAACCAATGCCGATCTTCCTGAGCGGGTCAAAAACGGTCAGTTCCGCGAGGATCTCTACTATCGACTCAACGTGATCCCGATTCTCCTGCCACCGCTCAAGGAACGCCGCGGTGACATCCCTCAGCTCACCCGCCACTTTCTCAGCAGAACCTGCAAAGAGATGCATCGTCCACTGATGGCCATCGATCGCAATGCCATGCGAGCCATTGAGTCTTACGACTGGCCGGGGAATGTTCGGGAATTGGAAAATGTCATTGAACGGACCGTGGCACTGAGCGACGGTGAGATCATCAGCTGTGATGACCTGCCTCCCGACATCGCCAAGGTGCAAAATGCCGCACCGCTGAACGACTCGCAAGTCACGAATGAGGGCATCGACATGAGGCAAGTGATTGCCGACATCGAACGCCAGATGATCCAGCAGGCCATGGACCTGGGACAAGGGGTCAAAGCCAGGGCGGCTGAATTACTGGCGATCAACCGCACCACCCTGGTGGAAAAAATCAAACGGCTGGGGCTGGAATAAATTAACGGGGGCAGAATTCAAATTCTGTCCCCGTTTATTGTTATTCTGCCCCCAATGACACAAAAGCTATTTCAGCTTCTTCTCCCTCTTTTTCCGCTCGTTCGCGTCAAGATATCTTTTACGCAAACGAATCGATTTGGGCGTCACTTCGACCAGCTCATCATCAGCGATATATTCCAGGGCCTGTTCCAGTGACAAGATCGTCGCCGGGGTCAAACGGAGGGATTCATCGGTGCCGGAAGCCCGTACGTTGGTCAGTTTCTTTCCTCTGCAGGCGTTGACAACCAGGTCGTTCTCCTTGGCATGCTGGCCGATGATCATCCCCTCATAGACTGCAACCCCGGGGCCGATAAAGAGAGTACCACGATCCTGCAGGTTGAACAGCGAGTAAGCGATCGACTCGCCGGCGTCCATGGAGAGCAGGACCCCGTTTTTGCGCCCGACAATCGGCCCTTTGTAGGGTGCATACTCATGGAAAGAGTGGTTCATCACCCCGGTCCCGCGGGTCTCCGTCATGAACTCGGTCCGAAAACCGATCAGGCCCCGCGCCGGAATGATGAATTCAATCCGGTTGGTCCCTTCCATCGGCTGCAACGACACCATCACTGCCTTACGGGCGCCAAGCTTTTCGATCACTGTCCCCTGATACGCTTCCGGCACATCGATTGTCAGATATTCCAGCGGCTCACAGCGTTGGCCATCGATCTCGCGAAAGATAACCTCCGGCTTGGAGACCGACATCTCGAAGCCTTCGCGGCGCATATTTTCGATCAGGATCGACAGGTGCAACTCACCACGCCCTGAAACCTTGAAGGTATCGGTATTGTCGGTATCCTCGACCCGCAGCGAAACATTGGTGCGCAGCTCTTTCATCAAGCGATCGCGGATATTCCGTGAAGTGACATACTTGCCCTCACGCCCGGCAAAGGGAGAGTTGCTGACCATGAAGTTCATCGACAGGGTCGGCTCGTCGATCGCCATATAAGGGAGTGCCTGGGGATGTTCTGCACTGGCCAGGGTTTCCCCGATCCCCAGGTCATCAAACCCGGCAATAGTGACGATATCTCCGGCCATCGCTTCCTCGAGCTCGACCTGCTGCAGCCCCTGGTAGCCGAGCAATTTGCTCACCCGGCCGTTTTTGATATGGCCATCCTTATCGATCCAGGCGACGGTTTCCCCCGATTTAACCCGGCCGTTGGAAATCTTGCCGGTGGCAATCCGACCGATAAACTTGTTGTAGGTGATATTGGTCACCAGCATCTGGAATGGCGCGTCAAGATCGACCTGCGGCGGATCGACCCGGTCGCGGATCATCTGGAACAACGGCTCCAGATTATCCGAATCATCCTCCAGCTCTTTTTTGGCAATGCCGTTTTTGGCGCTGGTGTAGACGATGGGAAAATCGAGCTGTTCTTCGTTGGCATTCAGCTCACAGAACAGGTCGAAAACCATGTCGACCACCTCTTCCGGGCGAGAGCCGGGACGGTCGATCTTGTTAATCACAACGAGCGGTTTCAGACCCAGGTCGAGAGATTTCTTCAACACGAAGCGGGTCTGCGGCATCGGCCCGTCAAAAGCATCGACCAGCAGCAACACCGAATCGACCATCTTCAGAATCCGCTCAACCTCGCCGCCGAAATCGGCGTGCCCCGGAGTATCGACGATATTGATTTTCAGATCGCCGTGGTGAACCGAAAGGTTTTTCGAAAGGATCGTGATCCCCCGCTCCCTTTCCAGATCGTTGCTGTCCATCACCCGCTCGGTGATGGCCTGATTTTCACGAAACACCCCGGACTGAATCAACATGGCATCGACCAATGTGGTCTTGCCGTGATCAACGTGGGCAATAATGGCTATGTTGCGAATCTTTTCTGACATCAGCTAAACCCTTTATAAATCGTATTTTTTAAAAGACGGAGGATTATGCCAGAAAGCGACTTTTCAGCCAAGGAAAAAGAATAACTCACGAAAAAGAAACGTTGCGGATCCCTTCCGGACGCCACGCCGGTGAA
>JAUVEB010000105.1 GCA_030595055.1 Desulfuromonadaceae bacterium | reverse complement strand
TCATGAACCTTGGTCTCCTGCAGGCCGATGATATCCGGCCGATGCTGATCGATCAGGACCTGCAGCTGATGAAACCTGGCCCGTAGGCCGTTAACATTGAAGGATACTATTTTCAAGGGGTTTTCCTTTGGCAACGGTTGGCTATCGACACATGTATCCAACGATCACGTCGATAAATTCCGCGCCATAACGCTGCAGTTTGATCTGGCCGACACCGTTGACCTGCAACAGTGCCTCATTATCAGTCGGCAATGTCGCGGCCATCTCGGCCAGACTGGCATCGCCGAAAACCACATAGGGAGGAACCCCATCGCGGTCGGCGATCTGTTTGCGGCGGGCGCGCAGCAGGTTAAACAGTTCCAGGTCGTATTCGAGGCCGACAATCTTCCGTTCCGGTCTCTTCTTTCGCTCCGGTTTAATTCGCGGCTTGCTGATGGTCAGTTGTATCTCTCCGCGCAACAGCGGCCGCGCCGCCTCGGTCAGCTTGAGCACCGAATAGTTGGCGATATCCTGTTCCAGGTAACCGTGATGGATCAATTGACGCAACAGGTGACTCCAGTGAGCCTGACTCTTTTCTCTGCCGATTCCATAGGTGGAAAGCTGCTCGTGACGCAAATCGAAAATCCGCTGGATTTTGGCGCCACGCAGCACTTCGATGACATGACCGACGCCGAAGCGCTGTCCGACCCGGTAGATGCAGGAGAGCGCCTTACGGGCATCCTCAGTGGCATTGTAACGCTCTGGAGGGTTGAGGCAGATATCACAATTAGCGCAGTCTTCTTCAAGACTTTCACCAAAATAACCAAGCAATGCTCGGCGGCGACAGGTCCCGGACTCGGCAAAAGCGACCATGGCATTCAACTTATGAATTTCGATCCGCTTCTGCTCAGGGTTGCCCCCCTGTTCAATCAGTCCGCGGCAGATGGCAATATCACCATAACCGAACAGCAGCAGCACCTCGGCCGGCAGCCCGTCACGCCCGGCGCGACCGGTTTCCTGATAGTAGCTTTCGATAATTTTCGGCAGATCATAATGAACAACAAAGCGCACATTCGGCTTATCGATCCCCATCCCGAAGGCGACGGTAGCAACCACAATCTGCAGATCATCCCGCAGAAAGTCATCTTGCACCTGCTTGCGTACATCTGCAGACAGACCAGCATGGTAGGCGGCCGCACTGATACCGTCCGCTTGCAGTTTATCGGCAACCTCAGAGACCCGCTTACGGCTTAAACAGTAGACGATACCAGACTCTTGTCGACGGCTATCAAGAAAGGCACTGAGCTGCAGATAGGGCTTAGCCTTGTCGATTACCGTGTAGCGGATATTCGGCCGGTCGAATCCGGCGATAATCCGGCGGGCATTATGCAAATGCAACCGCTGGATGATATCGAGACGGGTCTGCTTTTCTGCGGTGGCGGTCAGCGCCACCATCGGTACTGACGGAAACTGTTTACGCAGTCGACCAAGCTGCACATATTCGGGACGGAAATCATGTCCCCATTGGGAGACGCAGTGGGCTTCGTCAATAGCAAACAGAGCAATCTGCAGATCACTCAAGCGTGCAAGAAAATTCTCACTGAGCAACCGTTCCGGTGCCACATAGAGCAGGTCAAGCTGCCCACTATGCAATTGCGACAACACCTGCCGGGCTTCATCTGTTCGCAGTGCGGAATTGTAGCAGGCAGCAGCTACTCCGTTAGCCTGCAAAGCATCAACCTGATCTTTCATCAATGAAATAAGCGGAGAAACTACGATAGCAACACCGGGACGGTGCAATGCCGGAATCTGAAAGCAGAGCGACTTGCCACCGCCGGTCGGCATCAACACAAAGGCATCCTTTCCAGCAATCAGATCATCAATAATCTGTTGCTGATAGGGGCGGAATGCCTGATAACCGAAGACCCGCTGAAGGGTTTCCAGAGATTTGCCGGAAGCAGAGGCCGTATTTATCTTCATAATAATCAGAGATTAAAGTCAGCGAATCGCAGTCGCAATTGTTTTACCGTTTGTTCATCCTCAACCACCAGAGTCTTCGGGTCGACCCCGGTCGCATCGATTGCCAGCCGTTTGCCGTTTCGATAGATCCGTTTTTCGTCAATCCGGTTGATCAAACGCCAATACGCCGTCGAAAAATCCTGTAGATCAATATCGCTATCAAGCAAAATTAACAGCTTCGATTTCTGCAACGGGCTGTCGGCCCAAAGAGCCTCGACCAGCTGCTTGACAGCCTTGCTGCTCTGTCGATGAATACTGAGCAATGCCACACCGTGGAAGATTGTCATTTCCGGCATTTGCAGATCGATGATCTGCGGAAAATCGATTTTCAACATCTGGCGCAGCAAGCACACACTGGTTTTCGCCAAAAAGACATTTTCACTCGGCGGCGGTCCCACTACTGTCGCCGGCATAATCGGATTATCGCGACAAGTGATCGATGTGACCCGTAACAGCGGACAATCATCACGCGTAACATAACATCCGGTATGATTACCGAATGGACCTTCAAAACAGGTCTCACCGGGATTAATTTCACCTTCGATGACAAATTCGGCATCGGCAGGAACATTCAGCTGCTGACTCACACAGGTGGTGATGGATAATACCGTCGAAAAAAGCCGCCGGTAAATTGCCAGTTCATCGCAAGCGGTAGGAATGGGGGCCGAAGCCAACCAGTAGAGCGCAGGATCGCTGCCGAATACCAGTGCCACTGAAAGTGGTAAATTATTCTTATGAGCCACAGCCAAGTGCTCTGCAGCTCCACTGCCGGCTGAGAAATTGAGCGCAATATGTTGTTCGTCAATAATTTGTCCACGATAAATAGCAAAATTATGTGTGCCGGTCTGCGGGTGCTTGGTGATCACCAGCGGCAGGGTAAAATAACGGCCTGATTCCCGCGGCCAGGTTTTCAGTGCGGGCAAACTGCAGAGATTCTCAAGAACCCGGTACTGACAACGAGGCTCTGTCGTAACTACGGTCTCAGCTTTTACCGACAATTTACATAAACGTTCAACGGCACTCCCCTGCTCTGAATTCAACAACTGTTCGATCTGCTCAGTAAAATGTTCCAAATCACGGCAGCGTAACAGTTGTGACATTCTGCGAGCAGATCCGAACAGGTTGACAGTCAATGGAAACGGCGACCCCTGCACCTGTTCGAACAGTATGGCTTTGCCGTCTTGCCGGACAAATTCACGACGGGCCAGCGCAGCCACCTCTAAATTCGTATCGACTGAGCGCTTGATCCGCCTCAGATCACCGTTATTTTCCAGCCGTTGCAGAAACTCTTGCAGATCCATTCCGACAGTTTAACCGATACTCACGCTGCAAACATAAAAAAAAAGCCCTTCGGAATCCGAAGGGCTTAGAGACTGACAACGCAATATTTTTAGAAAACAGCTAACATGGCCATTTCCATAAATGGACCAGGCAGAACACCCAAGAGCAGTACAGCAGCAAGGGAAATAACAATTGAGACTGTGGTTGCAACATTCATAGTGACCCAGCTGAAATCTTCTTCAGGATCCTTGAAGTACATACAGACCATGACACGCAGGTAATAATACAGCGAGACTGCTGAGTTCAAAACACCGATTATTGCCAACCAGATATACCCTGCCTTAATTGCCCCGGCAAAGACATAGAACTTGGCTGCAAAACCTGCGGTAGGCGGCATTCCCATCAGAGAGAAGAGGAAAATACAAAGTGCGACTCCCATCAAAGGGCGCTTATAGCCCATCCCTGCCAGGCCATCGAGAGTCAGGTTATCCTCGCCTTTTTTGCCAACCAGCACCAATACCGCGAAGGCACCGATGTTCATAAAGGTGTAAACAAGCAAGTAGAACATGATGCCGGACCAGCCGACTTCGTTCCAAGCGACCATACCGATCAAGGCATAACCTGCGTGCGCGATTGAAGAGTAAGCCAGCATCCGCTTGACATCTTTTTGTGACAGAGCAATGAAGTTACCAACTGTCATCGTCAAGACAGCGAGAACCCAGAATACTGTGATGAGCTCAGCTTGAATACTGTCTAAGCTGACAATTGTCACGCGCATGAATGCAGCAAATGCAGCAGCCTTAGGTCCGGCACTCATAAATGCGGTGATCGGTGTCGGCGCACCCTGGTAAACATCAGGCGTCCACATATGGAAAGGTGCCGCAGCAACCTTGAACAAAAACCCGGTGATCAGCAAGCCCGCGCCTGCAAGAAACATCACGTTGGAGGTTGCATCAGGCATGGTCTTTACAAATTCCGCAATCCCCGCAACCTTCGTCGTCCCGGTAACACCGTAGATCAGCGCTACACCATACAGCAGGAAACCGGTGGAAAATGCACCCAAGAAAAAGTACTTGAGTCCCGCTTCATTCGAGCGGGTCTGGCGACGGAAAAAACCGGCCAGGACATACAGCGAAACAGACAGAACTTCCAGACCAAGGAAGATGGTCATCAAGTCGGTTCCAGAAGCCATCCACATGGCGCCTGCCGTTGTAAACAGTATCAGCGGATAATATTCACCGACCGGATATCCTTCTCTTTTCAGATATTCATCCGACATGAGAATTGTCAATGCCGCAGCAATGATACAAATCATACTGAAGAAGGTTGCAAAATTATCGAGCACAACACTTCCGGCAAAACCAGCTTGTGGATTATTCCAGGACATCAGGGTAACGAACCCGGTAATAACCAGTGCGGCGACACTCAACCAGGCGACATGACTGGTCTTGCCGCGCGGAGAAAACACAGACACCAACAGCAGCGCCATACCGAACACACAGAGAACCAATGATGGCATAATTGCCTGAAAGTTTACATTCTGGATGGCTTCTTGTACTAAATTTGCGTCCATCGAACAGCTCCTCGGGAACCAGTTGTTTATATAATCAGTCAGTTATTTAATTTCAATCAGTTTAGCAACAACCGGCTGATATACCTCAACAACCGCGACCTGCTTATTGTTCATCTGATTCAGTAACTGTTCGATAGCCGGATTCATTTTATCAAGGAAAGTGTTTGGATAAACACCAATCCAGAAGACAAACAGCAGCAGCGGCACCATAACCGCAATTTCACGTAAGGACAGATCTTTCAAGTTTTCATTCGCCGGGTTCGTTACTTTACCTAACATGACACGCTGGTACATCCAGAGCATGTAAATAGCTGCGAAGATAACACCACTTGTCGCGATAACTGCAAACCAGCGCAGGTTACTTTCAAACGCGCCGACCAAGGCCAGGAATTCGCCGACAAAACCGTTCGTCCCGGGCAAACCGACAGAGGAGAAAGTGATAATCAGGAAGATCGTGGCAAATATAGGCATTTTATGAGCAAGGCCACCGAACTCACTAATCAGGCGCGTATGACGACGCTCATAGATAAAGCCGACGATGAGGAAGAGTGCGCCTGTGGAAATCCCGTGGTTAACCATCTGAATTATGCCACCTGCCATCCCCACCTGATTCATGGCAAAGATGCCAAGCATAACAAAGCCGAGGTGAGCAACAGATGAGTAAGCGACCAGCTTCTTGACATCTTCCTGCATCATGGCAACCAGGGATCCGTAGACAATGCCGATCACCGACAAACCGGCTAGATACGGGATGAAGGTCTGCAGTGCATCGGGAAACAACGGCATCGCAAAGCGTACATAACCGTAAGTACCCATCTTCAACATAACAGCAGCCAGAATAACTGAACCGGCGGTCGGCGCTTCAGTGTGTGCATCAGGCAACCAAGTATGCAACGGGAACATCGGGACTTTGATAGCAAAGCTGAAAGCAAAGGCCAAGAACAACCAATACTGAGCATTATAGGGCAAATCCAGCTTGTAGAAGTCCTGAATACTGAAACCGCTGATCTGTGCACCGGACTCAACAGCAAAGTAGTAGAGGAAGATAATCGCTACCAGCATCAACAGAGAACCGACTGCCGTGAAGATGAAAAACTTAACAGCTGCGTAGATGCGGTTCTTACCGCCCCAGATACCGATAAGAAAGTACATCGGAATCAGCATCAGCTCCCAGAAGATGTAGAAAAGGAACAGATCGAGGGAAACAAATGCACCAAGCATGGCGGTTTCAAGCAGCAACAGCAGAGCCATGAATCCCTTGGTGTTCTTTTGTACAGATTTCCAGGTTGAGAGAACCGTAACCGGCATGATGAACGTGGTCAACATAACCAGCCAGAGACTGATGCCATCAACACCCAGATTGTAGTTCATCTGGAAATAATCACCAATGTTGATCCACTCGTAGAACTCTCGATAGTGCATTCCACCGGAGGTGGCAAAAATATTATCGAAAGCCAGAGGTAAACTGATCACGAAGGTCACCAATGAGACTACCAGGGTAAACCCCTTCAGCAGTCCATCGTTGTCCCGTGGGATAAAGAGGACAAACAGCATCCCCAACAGCGGGAAGAAGATAATTAAACTGAGAAGATAATCGGCCATGTGGAATCGCTCCTTGTAACTTTGTTCGTATTCGCTAGCGTACTGTTAACCGAAGACGTAGAAGCCGACGATCACGACTACACCGACCACCATGGCCACAGCGTAATTATGCAGGTATCCGGATTGTGTGTATTTAAGGCCGGAGCCTATACCACGAGCAACCCAAGCGACACCATTAACAATACCATCAACCACTTTCACATCGAAACCGCGCCAGAGGAAAGTCCCGATCTTCTTGCAAGGATTCACGAACAGGAAATCGTAGAGCTCATCAATGTACCACTTGTTAAATATAACCCTGTGAGCAGCGGCAAACTTGGCAGTGAACTTTGCCGGAAGTTCCGGATTCTTGATGTACATTACCCAAGCAACAAAGATACCGATAAAAGCAACGGCAACCGAAACAGCCATCAGAGTGTACTCGGTAGCGTGAGTACCATGAGCCTCTATGTGGAACAGTTGCAACGACTTACCAAACACCGGATCCAGGAAATGGTGGAAATGATTTGCGCCACCGAGAATCGCCGGAATACCGATGTAACCACCGACAACAGCTAAGGCACCGAGTACCATCAGCGGAATAGTAATGGTATAGGGAGACTCAGGGATATGATCTTTGGCTCGCGCATCGGTTTTCTGCTCGCCGAAGAAGGTCATAAAGACCAGACGGAACATGTAGAAGGCCGTCATAGCTGCTGCTGCTGCACCAACTACCCAAAGTAACCAGTGACCACGAGTTGAACCGAAGGACCACCAGAGGATTTCATCTTTGGAGAAAAACGCTGAAAACAGCGGAACACCGGAAATGGCTATGGTGGATACCAGGAAAGTGATGAAAGTAATCGGCATCTTCTTACGCAGACCACCCATATTCCGCATGTCCTGCGGATCGTCATGCAGATGTGCATGATGATAGGCATGATGCAAGCCGTGAATAACGGAACCGGAACCAAGAAACAGACAAGCCTTGAAGAAAGCGTGCGTCATCAGATGGAAAATACCGGCAGAGAATGCACCGACACCCATAGCCATAAACATGTAACCCAACTGGGAAACCGTCGAGTAGGCCAGAACCCGCTTAATGTCGTTTTGTGCAAGTCCGATAGTCGCAGCAAAGAAAGCGGTTGCCGCACCGACGATTGCAACAGTCATCATGGTCGCAGGCGCCATAGCGAAAAGGATATTCATCCGGCCGATCATGTAGACACCGGCAGTAACCATGGTAGCAGCATGGATCAAT
>JAUVEB010000161.1 GCA_030595055.1 Desulfuromonadaceae bacterium | reverse complement strand
ACGGCCGGGGCATCCGGAAGCCTTTCCTGGAGAGCCGAGAGGATTTCCACCCGTTTGATCGAATCGATCCCCAGGTCGGTATCCAGGGCCATCTCAAGTTCCAGCATCTCCACCGGATAACCGGTCTTCTCGGCAATCACCTCCAACAACGCCGAAGAAACTTTCTGACTATCCAGAGCTGTCGTCGTGACGGCACTATTCTCAGGCGCTGTCCCCGTAGCCGGCATGCCGGCGTTCAGGTGGTCAACAATCTGACCAAGAGTCTGTAATACCCCGAGATCTTCGGGCTTGACTGCCGGAGCTTCGGGCAACTTTTCCTGGAGTGCCGAGAGGATTTCCACCCGTTTGATCGAATCGATCCCCAGGTCGGTATCCAGGGCCATCTCAAGTTCCAGCATCTCCACCGGATAGCCGGTCTTCTCGGCAATCACCTCTAACAGAACATTTGCAACTTTCTCGTCAGAGAAGTGAGCCGCTGATGCAGTGACCTCTGCGACGGGTGCAGTTATTTCAGCTTCAGCAGAAGGTGGTGTGACGACAGGTTCCTGGCTGGGAGCAATGGCTGTTGTTGCCACTGTCGGCAGGGGAATATTGCTCGTCGGCACACCTTGAACCAGCTGGCGTTGTTGCTCAACCAGTTTAAAAAATGACTGGGTCGCTGCCTGCTGCCCTTCAAGAAATTGCTGATGCAACCTTGCCGTCTGTTCCTGCAAACTTTGCAATGTCTGCAGACTCTGCTGGGTCATGCGCAAGGCATCCTGCAACACAGGAGTGCTTGCAGGAATTCCGGGTGCCGGTAAACTCGGTTGGGAAGCAGTCTCAGGCGGTGACTTCCGCTCCTGCGATACAGCAGGGGCGACAGCTGTAGCAGCAATCTGTTCCTTGATCGGGGGCCGTTTTTTCGGTGGCTTAAAATAGTTGGCACCACAAATAGCGACGGTCATTCCAGGTTTTTTGTCCGGTTTCTGTTCTACACCGGTCAGGTACCCCTCATCCCAGAGATCAAGTTTGACGTTGTAGCCCAGGGTCGCCAGTTGGGCAAGGACACGCGCCAGGTCATGAATCCCCGAGCGCCGGCCGTTTGATGAATCGATGGCAAAAGCATGATGTTCACGTTCGCCCAAAATGGCCTTGACCATCCCGGTCATGCGGGCACCGGGGCCGACCTCGACAAAGGTCCGCACTCCCGCCCGATACATATTTTCGATTTCCGCAACAAAATCAACCGGCTTTGCCAGCTGTTCGGCGAGTAACTCTTTAGCATTCTTTTCTGCCGCCGGATAAATTTTGCCGGTGGTATTCGAATAAACACTCGCTGTTGCCTTGGCGAACAACTTGTCTGCCAGCGCCACAGCAAAAGGCTCACTGGCCCCTGCCACCAGCGTACTGTGAAAAGCGGCAGAAACAGCAAGTTGCTTGAATCTTAATCCCCGTCTTTCCAGAATCGATGCAGCTTTTTCAATTTCACTGGTTGCGCCGGAAAGAACACCCTGTTCAGGCGTGTTCCGGTTGGCCAGAACCAGATCCAACTGTTCCTCGGCAAGAACCGTTTCTATCCGGGACAAGGGGGCGGAAACGGCGAGCATTGAACCAAGATCCCCCTGACCGGCAGCCATCAATTCTCCCCGCAGTCGCGAAAGCTCGAACAGGGTCGGCCGGTCAACGACCCCGCCTGCACAGAGAGCCGTCAGTTCCCCATAACTGTGACCGGCATAAGCATCCGCACTGATCCCGAAGCCTGCCAACACCGCCCTGGCACCGAGGCTGACCGCACCGAGAGCCGGTTGGGCGTTCTCCGTTCGGCGCAAGTGTGACTCAACAACGCTTCGGGCCTGTTCATCGAACGTCGGTTGGGGATAGATCAGGCCTGAAAGCTGACCATCCATCCTGTCGGCAAGAGTGTTATCTGCAACCTGCAAGACGTTTAAAAATTGAGGAAACTGGATCGCCAGATCCCTGAGCATGCCCGGATACTGAGCCCCTTGCCCCGGAAACAACATCGCCAGGTTACCGGCGGATTCCCCGCGGGCAAAGAAACTGCCGTCCGGGGTACTCCAGCTGTTTTGACCGGTATCTTTCGACAACATGGTCAACGCTGTTTTTATTTGTGCCGCCCGATCGGTTTTCTCTCGATCGATCACCAGGGCAAGACGACAGGTTTGATTCGGAGCAAACTTTTGCCGACTTTGCGCAGCCGCCAAACGCACTGCCGCCCAGTCTGCTGCAGCAGGAAAATCCTCTAACAGCTGGCCCAGCTGTGTTTCGTCCGGCGCACTGAAGATGGCCAGTTGCACATCGCCCTGCCAGTCAACAACCGTTTTCTGCGGCTGATATTCTTCGAGCAGACAATGGAAGTTGCTGCCGCCGAAGCCAAGCGCACTGACGGCGGCGCGGCGCGGGTGGTCGGCACGCGGAATCCAGGGGCGAGCTTCCGTATTGAGATAAAAGGGAGTCTGCGCGGACACCACGACAGCTTGTGGTTTCGTGACTTTGATGGTTGGCGGAAGGGTTTTGTAATAGAGAGCCAAGGCCGCTTTGATCAAACCGGCAGCCCCGGCTGCGGCCTTGGTATGACCAATTTGCGACTTGATCGAGCCGAGCGCACACCATGGCTTGTCAGCCGAACCAAAGACTTCGCGCAAAGCAGAGAGCTCAACGGCATCACCGACCTTGGTCCCCGTACCGTGCCCTTCGACCAGTTCAATCGATTCAGGCGACACGCCGGCCTGCTGATAAGCCCGCATAAGCGATTTTTTCTGCCCGGCAGCACTCGGTTCATAGATCGCCGCACCGCGGCCGTCACTTGAGGTGCCGATACTCTTGAGAACGGCGTAGATCCTGTCACCATCGCGTTCAGCATCAGCCAGCCGCTTCATCACGATGATCCCCAAGCCCTCACCGAGAGTCGTGCCGTCAGCATCCGCGGAAAAAGATCGCGCATGGCCTGAAGGGGAAAGAGCAGGAGTTTTACTGAAACAGGTGTACATAAAAACGTCATTGAAGGTGTCGATGCCACCGGTGACAACCATGTCCGAACGTCCGGCGGCCAGCTCCAATGCCGCCAGGTTCAAGGCACTTAATGAACTGCCGCAGGCCGCATCAACGACACAGTTGGTGCCGCCGAAATCGAAATGCTTACTGATGCGTCCGGCGACAACATTCCCAAGCAGGCCCGGGAAAGAGTTTTCCTGCCAGGGGACATAAGAATCTGAAATTCGCTGCATGACATCTTCAGCGATGGCATCAGCGATTCCGGCATCTTTCAGCGCCTCCCGCCAGCGTGGAAAGCCGAGTCGGGCGCCCAAGGGAAGAACCAGTTCCAACGTCCCGGTGATGCCGAGGATGACACTGACCCGATCACGATCATAATCTTTCTCAACACCATAACCGGCATCACGCAATGCCTGGTCAACAGCCACCAGACCCAGCAGTTGTGACGTATCGATCGCTTCCAGGGCATTCGGCAAAATGCCGTATTCCATCGGGTTGAAGTCGATCGGGGAAAGAAAACCACCATGCTTGGCATAGACCTTATCGGCAGCCTTGGGATCGCTGTCAAAGTACTCATCGGAACGCCAGTGGGTTTCCGGCACTTCGGTGATCGCATCCACCCCTTTTTTGATATTCGTCCAGAACGTTCCCGTGTCAGCTGACTGAGGGAAAAGACTGCCGATGCCGACAATGGCCAGAGGTGTCATGACTGGAACGGACGGTGCTTTGTCATCTCCGCTGTTATTTTTCAACTGAGATACTCCTTGATCAATTCGACTTCGAGAGGGGTGTTGACGGTACTGTCGGTCGCCAACTGACCACCTTGCTGTTTGAATTGGTTCGCCCGCAACAACACGGCTGCGCCGAACAAGATATTATATGCAACAGTGACCACTTGACGTTGCGCCGGGTCTTCCAGGAATGAGCCCCCGGCCCATTCGTTAAAAGCCCCCATGGCGGGACCGCACCAGATCTGATAATCAATTTTGCGGGTTGGATCACCCTGGTTGGCCCAGACCGGGGACTGACCCAGATACCAGCGAAAAACCAGAGCCATTTTATATTTCGGATCAGCTTGCGCTTTTTCCACCTGGCGCGGGTCACGGTTCAGGAAATAAGCGCGTGTTTGTTCCCAGATTGTCTCCAGCGGCGTCCGGAAAAATGACTTTTCAAGCTTTTCCCGTTCTTCATGCGGAATCTCATCAATGCTACCGTAAGCCCGGTATATTTCGTACAATTTACCCGCACGGATCGAGAACATGGTGCCACGTTTAACAACCTGAACCTTGACCCCCATTTCAAACATATCTCCGGAGGGCGCCATGGTAATATCGGCCTGGCGAGTCTCGGCCAGCATCTGCCGCACTGCGTCACAGGTGCCTGATTCGATACAGGCCTGGTTCACCGAACCGGTGACCAGATAAGCAGCCCCCATGGAAAAGGCCGCCAACGCGGACGCCGGCGTCGCAATGCCGCCACCGAGGCCGATGCGCAATTTTTGCTGAAAATTGTATTGCTGCTGATATTTTTCCTTTTGTGCCAGAATGGTCGGAAAAAGTGCCAGTGCTGGACGATTGTCGGTATGTCCTCCGGAATCCGCCTCGACGGTTAGGTCCCGGGCCATCGGAATTTCACCCGCCAGAGAGGCCTGTTCCTCAGTCAAATCCCCCGACGACACCAGTTCACGTAAGAATTTCTCCGGCGGCGGTGAAAAGAATCTGGCAGCAACCTCTTCACGGGAAACCTTGGCAATCACCCGATTCGGTGTGACAATCTGTCCGGAAGCATCACGGTAGATACCATGAGTTCGATAGCGAACCACCGGCAACGTCAATGCCAGAAAGGCCGACGCTTCAATCAAACGGACGTCCTTACGCAGGTACAGGTCAATTAATGCTTTCTCCAGTTCAGGCTCGTTCGGGCTGTGAATCAGGTTAAAGCCGAACGGTATGTCATCCGCCGACTGAAGTTGTTCAATCGCGGTTTCCACCTGTTCCGGAAGCAAGCCGGCGGCGCCGAAAAATCCGAGCATGCCAGCCTCTCCGAAAGCCTTGACCATGGCCACCGAGCTGATTCCCTTGGCCATGGAGCCACCGACATAAGGCAAGCGAATCCGGTGATCCTGACAAAAATTTCGATCACCGAGACTTTCCAGTGCACAGGGCAGCACCATCCCGGAAAAAGGCTCATCCTGCCCGACATTTTTACCGGACACGCCTCGTCCGATGGGAACTAAACAGTTTTGATCCCCGGACTTCTTGATAGACAGCGGCT
>JAUVEB010000203.1 GCA_030595055.1 Desulfuromonadaceae bacterium | reverse complement strand
GGGGCAAATAAATCAATTGATCTCTTCTCAAGAAACTATGTCAGAATTTGCCGCTTCAAGAACTGCGGCGGCAAGAGAAGTGGCTAGGAGGCTGTCCGAGAATACAAGAACCTACTGCGAAACCGTCTGATCGGTTCATATTTCCGTACGTTTTCGACAAATAGCGGTGCTATTCGCTCTCAAACCTACGAAAATCTGCCCTCGAACAGACAATTTCTCGCTACGGCTCGTATTCTCGGACAGCCTCCTAGTGGTTTTTCAGGGGTGAAGGCATACATATGGTATGTCGAGGTCCTGAAAAAACGCTGTAACGCCGTAGGGCGGACTTTTTGCGACGCCATCAAACTTGTCAGGAATGTAATCGCAGGGGAAAATCATTCAGTTGATAGATGATTTTGCCATCGATCGACAGGTAACCGTCAGCCGTCAACCGCCTCTGCTCATCATCCACAGCGGTAATGACAGCTTCAATCTGCACCAGATCATTGGTCGGGACAATCTGCCCCCGGTAATTCCAACTGTGCTTAACGCCAAGCGCGATCGTTTCAAAACGCGTCGCGGATCCGCCCCCCCAGCGTTTAACAGCGGCAACTTTAAGCAATTGCAGGAACGATTCAAGTCCGAGGGAGCCGGGGCAAACCGGATCCTGGTAAAAGTGGGCCTTGAAAAACCACTCATCAGGATCAACTTTTTTCGTGCCGCGGATAAAACCGAGTCCGTATTTGCCTCCATCGGCGATATAGAGATCAATCCGCTCAACCATACGCAGTTTGCTCTCGGGGAATGGAACTTCCGCCGGATAGGCAAACTGTTGACCATGCGCAATTTCTTCCGTACTCGGCTGATAGAGTGTTGCCCCCTGCACCCCGACCTGCTGTGCCAGAGATTCGGCAGAGAAGAAGCCGAAGACGGTATCACCGGTATAAACCGGGCCGTGACGATCACTGATCTCGAAATCATAACCCTGAATAATCATGCCGCCACTGCTGGCAATCCGGGTGATTTTGACATGAGTGGTCAAGGTGCCCGATTCCGCTGTCACCGGTCGATGCTGCACGGCATTGCCGTCCAGGTTGCGGAACGACAAATCGATCGGGCTGGTGAGAGCTGAGCCCAGGTAAGCCGCCAGCCAGCCGCAGGGCTGCAAGCCGATTTCGAGCAGGACGCTGAACGGCATCTCGTTTTGCCGGTTCGCCGCAAAATACCAGGCATCCCGGGGGACATCGTACTCAGCCTCTACCGTCGCCCCCGAGACCAGTTTCCAGGGTTCACCATCGATGGCAACGATACGGTCCAAAAACTGGAACGGCGGCCCCGGCAAACGAGCAATCTTCCGTTCCTGGTCAAAAACCCTATAAGGTTCCCCAAAAGCGGCAGAAGGATTGCCGATGGCAAAAGCAGTGATCCGCTCAGTATCGTAAAGAACCGGTTTAACTGGAGTCGTTGTCTGCTGCCCCCCCTGCCCTGGCCATAAAGCTTCTACCTGTCGGCGGTTGAGACCGGACAGCCGTACCGACATGTTGGGAATTTCAACAATCGGCTTGCCGTCGGCAAACATCAGTGCATCGACGATCGCAAAAGGCTCAGGGCCATAACCCAGCTCCTTGATACTGACCTGGTAAGTGACTGTCCTGGTTGTTTCGACAACCTGACCGCGACACTTGAGGCCGCTGTCGATTCCGGGAACCGGCTCACACCAGGTTGTCCCCTCTTCGCCGACCCAGCCCATGCGTAACAGGTAGATACGCAGGGTGTGCATGCAACACTCGTACATCAGGGTGCCGGGCATGACGCGATCATCAACAAAGTGGCACGTGAGAAACCAGTCGTCGGGGCTGATATCCATTTCAGCAATGATCTGGCCGATGCCGTAGCGACCGCCCCGGGGATTGAGTTCAACCACCCGATCGACCAGTTTCAGTTTGCCGCCCGGCAGCGTGTAGGGTTGCTTAAGGGCAAGGTGGGCAAAACTCTCGCCGAAGCAGGCAGACAAATCACCGGCATAAAGGGCCGCAATCTGTTTCTCGTCATAACTCTCCACGGCCATGGGCAACAGATCCTGCCAGTCATCCGGCAGCGTCCCGGGCTGCGGCAACAGGTCCAGCTTGGTGTGAACGATCCCCTGCCCGGCAGCAAGATCCTCGGCCGTAAAGAACCCGGCACAACCATCTTTCATCGACAGCAGCGGCTGGCCATTGACCGTTCCTTCAAAATTGAAACGGAACAGGTAGGTTTGATCCTGGCGGAAGAAATCATCGATCTTGATATCGTAATGAATCGTTTCACCGACAACCGGCAGGGCACGATGGAAAGTGACCACGGCATCGAGCAGCCGGTAGACCGCTTTCCCCTTGCTGATGAAATCAATACCCAGATAACCGGAGAGAAACAGGTCCGCCTGACCGGCCTCAACGGCGATGCAGGTCGGCATCCGCCCTCCGTCCAGATACCAGCGATCAGCCGTCACATCATGCTCGGTGACCACTCGGCCACGGGTCATCGATCGCGCTTCCCCCTCGACCGTCAGTATTCGGTCAACCAGCATCAACGGCTCATCCGGCAAACGAACCCGAGTCGGGTAGGTGTCGACTTCAGCGAATTCCGGACCCAGCATTTTGGCCACTGAGCCGACAGCAAACTCCATGCACATCGTTCGATCAAAGGCGACCTCAGCTGTGACCGGCACTGAAATAACGGATGCTACGGCTGGCTGTTCCGGGGTTGGCGATTTCAGCAGCGGTTCATGTTGCATCACCGGGAAAGCTTCACCATTTGCCACCAGCTGCTGTAGCAAAGTCATCTGCAGCGCAATGTTTTCGGTGAGGGTCTTCTCCATGGTTTGGGTAAAAGTCAGGTAAACTGCGTGCGTTTCTGAACTCAGAGCCGCGGTTTCAGCAAGTTGTGTCAATAAGGGATCGCCTGGTGTTGACGCAATCGGTTCTTCATTCCCTCGTGCCGCAACTCGCGACCCTTGCTCAACGGCAATCTCTTCAACCGCCGGTTCGATCGGCATGACGGTCACCGGTTTATTTTTCGGCGGAAGTGGCGGCGCAAACGGCTGTCCACCAATTCTTGTTTTGATCAGCGGCTGCGGGGAAGCTTTCGTCTCAATTTCCGGTTTTTCAGGATAGAGGGCCGTTAGATCCACCGGCACTCTTTCTGCCAGACACTGTGCCAGGAGACGCAACACCGCCGAGGCAGCATCCACCCCCTGAGGACAGACGGGACGCGTCAGATGGGGTCGGTCTTCAAGAATGCTGCCGATCATCCGGCTGCAGGAATTCCCCGGCCCGACTTCCAGAAAAATATGGGCCCCATCTGCATAAGCCTGTTCTATGACCCGGGTGTAATCTATGGTATCGAGAGCCTGAGCAAGAATAACATCGGCCGCTGACTCGGCATTTACGAAATAACTTTTGCCGCGAGCACAGCTGTAAAAAGTCATCTTCGCCGGTGGTTTTGTGGCAAACAGATGCAAATCCCGATACGCTTCGGCAACCGGCTTGACAACCGGGCAATGCACCGTAGTGACACCTCTTAAGCGGATGAAATGACAACCGAGCTCATTGACCAACTGTTCCACTTGAGCCCGATCCCCACCAATCACCGATTCACGATAGGTGTTGACAATCAGCAGGTACGCCCGATCTTTACCGGCAAGTTTTTCTCTGACTTCCGCTGCCGGGGCATTGACTATCCCCAAGTCCCAGTCCACC
>JAUVEB010000092.1 GCA_030595055.1 Desulfuromonadaceae bacterium | reverse complement strand
GTCGAAGCGATCGACAAAACCAGCGTCGGCAAGGTCAATAAAAAAGCTCTGCGGGAGAAATATCAGCAGGTCTGAAGAACAAAACCCCGGAGCACATATCCCAAGGGATTTGGCTAAAGTGTGGAAAATCCCTCGGGCGTTTGTGCGCAACTGTCACCCGGACGGCATATCATTACTCAATGCAGCCACCCCGTTATGAGGTGAAACCCGCCAACGTTGATCATTAAGAACGGACGGCATAAGTGCTCTCTAAACTCTTAGGTGAAACAGGATGGTATTCTGAATATGGTGACTTATGGGAAACATCCTTCACTCTCCTGATTTTCTGTGCTTGACGTGGCATGGAAAGAAAATGTCAGACAATTGTGGATTTATGCACTTCGTCCCCTTTTGCCCGTCCATCTTCTCGCTTGGTGGCTAAAATACTCAGCTTCGCGGTTATCTGCCAAATTTCTTTCTGATTTATTCAATGCCGTCACATGTCTGGGCAGAAATGTCTTTTATTGCAATGGGGTAGCGAATCCACTATTCTTTGCCCCGATCCGCAATTTCCGGATCGACAGGGGAAGGGCACGGGCTCTGGCTGCTGCATGAGTTTATACCCCCGCCTGGCTCCTCTTACCTTGTCTGTATTTCTTTACAAGCAGTGTCTCCTGCCGACTTTTTTCGCTTCACAGGAGGGACGTTTAGCTGAATGTCACCGCCATGGACTCTGGTCTGAATCACATTATCGAGTATCTCAAGCTGCAGCGCGGGATGGACTTCTGCGGCTATCGCCTGTCGACCCTGCAACGGCGGCTTTCTGTTCGCATGTCCCAGGTGGGGGCGCTGTCCTCTGCCGCCTACTGGGAGCGGTTGATCTCCGACCCGGCCGAGCCCGACCGGCTGATAGACGTCTTCGGGGTCAATGTCAGCCATTTTTTCCGTGATCCGCTGGTCTTCGAGATGATCGGCCAACGGCTGTTGCCGGAGCTCATCGAGAGCAAGATCGAGGCCGGGAACAGGGAAATTCGGGTCTGGAGCGCCGGTTGCGGTGGCGGTGAAGAAGCCTATTCTCTGGCGATTCTGCTGCACCAGACCTTGAAAAAGCAGCAAGGTTCCTGGCGAAGCTACATTTTCGCTTCCGATATCAACGGCCAGGCGCTGCAACAGGCCGCTCAGGCGTACTATCCGCGAGAGAAATTCAAGGATACCCGGCTGACGTTTCTCGATAAATATTTTGAACCGACCGATAACGGTTTTGCCGCCCGTCAGTTTCTTCGCGAGATGGTGCAGTTTTCCAGCGATGATCTGACTTCGCTGGAGCGAATGTCGCCGGCTGAGAGCATTTACGGCTCCTTCGATCTGATTCTCTGTCGAAATGTGCTGATCTATTTCGATGCCGAACTCCGGGAGCGGGTATTTGAAAAGCTCTATCACGCTCTGGGTTGCTCAGGAATTCTGGTCCTCGGCAATGCCGAGGTGTTGCCAAATCAGCTGGCAGAGAAATTTAAGACGATCGATGTGGGCTGCCGAATCTGGCGTAAGGCAAGCCGGTAAGCAGAGGTTTTCAGACTGAAGCATTTGGCATCAGTCAAAGGGGAGCAAGCATGGTTCATGATACGCGCGGGACTCTGGTCAAAAAGCAACAACCGAACTGGTTTCAGGGCATCCGGGGACGTTTCACCCTCAGCTTCTGTCTGTTGTTTATTCTTATCCTGACCGGCTTTCTGATTGCCAGTATCTACGGCATCCCCGGCACCGATTTCAACGGCCGGAAAGGGCACCAGCTGGCCGAGGCGATCCATAATCTCGACCTGATCGCCGAAGCCAAGAAGGACCGGCTGCTGTTCTGGCTCAATGAACGAAGCTCTGCCGTCAATTTCCTCTCGGCCAACGACCTGGTGGAGAAGAATGCGGTCGATATCAGGGAAAGATTCCCCCAAGCAGTCAGCGCTGCGCCGGATTCCGAACTCTGGCGGGAGGTGCAGGTGCAGCAGAGCTATGCTGCGCTGATCAAGTTTTTCGTAAAAATCCAGAATGCCTACAAGTTTTACGAATCGATCCAGATCCTCGATGCCGCGACGGGTCGCGTCATGGTATCGACCAACCGGGAGCATCTGGGCCGGGATTTTTCCAGCAGCAAGGTTTATATCGGCACCCTGAAGGCGGGCGGCGGTCATGTGAGCGATCTGGAGTCCTTCCATGCGGGGAGAACCCCTTCCTTTTTCTTCAGTGATCTGATCAGGGATCGGGACGGAAAGGTTATCGCCATTCTGGCGCTGGAGGTTAATGCCGAGGAGGCGCTGCGGCCGGTTCTGAATGCCGGTGAGGGACTCGGGAAGCGGGGCGAGGTCCTGCTGGTCAATCAACGGGCGCAGATCCTCACCTCGTTGAAATATCCCCCGGCCGCCGGAGGGCTGGCGAAAGCCCTGGAATACCGGGTTGAGACCGAACCGGCAGCGCGGGCGGCGCGGGGCGAAAATGGTCATGTCGAGGCCAGGGATTACCGCGGGGTGTCGGTTCTGGCCGCCTATCGCTACCTGCCCATCACTCCGGAATGGGGCTGGGGAATGGTGGTCAAAATCGATAGTGAATTCATTTTTGCGCCATTTCGCCGGGACCTGACCGAGGCTTTCTGGCTCGCTCTCTGCGGGATGCTGATCGTTGTCTTTTTCACCACCGTTCTGGCGAGGAATGTCACCCGGCCGATTCTGCAACTCGGCCAGTCTGCCGAAGATTTCGCGGCCGGCGATTTTTCCGTGCGCAGCGGGTTGAAGCGAAGCGATGAGATCGGCAGCCTGTCCGCCGTATTCGACGTTATGGCCGATACGGTGGAAAAGACCATGGTCGAACTCGAAGATCAGGCCGCCAAGCTGCAGGAAACCGCGGCAGCCCTTGAGGCGCGGCAGGAATCCCAAACGAATGCCCTCACCATCTCGGCCGCCCTGGCAGCCTCGGTGACCCTGGATGAACTTCTCGAAAGAGGCCTCAATGAACTGATGCTGGTTACCAGAAGCCAGGTCGGTGCCATCTATCTGGCGGATAAACAGGCTCCGGGGAGATTCAGCCTGGCGAAGCAGAGTGGCGTGGCTCCGGAGACATCGCTCCAAAAAGAGATCCTGCTCGGCCAGGGCAGCCTTGGCCTGACCGCGCAACGTCGAGTTGTCGAGGTCTTGCAGGATATCCCGCAGCAGACCAGATTCTCTGTCGCGACCATTGCCGGCGAAAAAATGCCGAACAGCATCGTGAATGTGCCACTGGTGCTGCACGACGAGGTGGTCGGCATTGTCGCGCTGGCCAGCCTTTACCCCATCGGCCCCGGGCCGATGGAAGCTATCGAGATGACCCGGAGACAGCTTGCCACCGCTATCAGCAATGCCCTGACGCATGCGGAAACGGAGCGTCAGGCGATCGATCTGCAGACAAAGAACGAAGAGCTTCAGGTTCAATCGGAAGAGTTGCAGGCGCAATCCGAAGAGATGCGGGCGCAGACGGAGGAGCTGATCGCGCAGCAGAAACAGGTCGAGGAGGCGGATCGCCTGAAATCGGAGTTCCTTTCCAACATGAGTCACGAACTCAGGACCCCGCTGAACAGCATCATGGCTCTCTCCCAGTTGATGATCTCAAGAGGGCCGGGCAAAAATCCCGAGGAAGAAGCGGAATATCTTGTGGTTATCGAACGCAATGGTCGCAACCTGCTCAATCTGATCAACGATATTCTCGATATCTCCAAGATTGAGGCGGGGCAAATCGAGATCCATCCGAGCGATATCGATATCAACCGACTCCTCGACTGGACGCTGGAGACGGTGCGTCCCCTGCTTGATGAGAAGGGTCTTGAGCTGAACATCAGGTCTTTCAAGGCGCTGAAGCTCTGTTCCGACCAGGATAAGGTGCAGCAGATTCTGCTCAACCTGCTGTCCAATGCGATCAAATTCACCGCTCAGGGTGAGATCGAAGTGTCGGTCAGCAAAGGTGGCAACTGGGGGGTCGCCTTTGCCGTCCGGGATACCGGGATCGGCATTACCGAGCGGGATATGGCCCATATCTTTGATGAGTTCCGCCAGGTCGACGGTTCGACCACCCGGCTGCATGAAGGGACCGGCCTGGGGCTGACCATCTGCAGAAAACTGGCCCGGGCTCTTGGCGGCGATATCATGGTCACAAGTGAGGAAGGGAAGGGGAGCACCTTCACCTTGGCATTGCCGAGCCACTTTACTCCACGGCCGACGGCGCTGGAGTCGGTGATTGAAGACGCCCCTCCGGTTGCCGACCTCCCGGCAGCGGCAGCGGCAAGCCCTGCGCCCGCTGACGCAGTACATCCGCAGGTGCTGGTCGTGGAGGATAACCCGGTGGCCTCCTTGCAGATCCGTTCGGCGCTGGAAGAGCATGGCTATCGCGTCCAATCCGCCTCCGGCGGCGAAGAGGGGCTCGCCTGCGTCCGCGCCCAGGCGCCGGACGGTATCGTGCTCGATTTGATGATGCCCGGCATCGACGGTTTTGAAGTGCTGGAACATATCCGCTCGACGCCGGAGACCGCCACCCTGCCGGTCCTGATTCTCACCGCCAAAGAACTGACCGCCGAGGATCGTGCACGGCTGAGCCATAACAATATCAGCCAGCTTATCCAGAAGGGGAGTGTCGACCGGGAGCAACTGGTGGCCGCCGTCGATCGCCTGACCCGGCGACATATCGAGCCTGAGGCAATACCGGAAAAGATCCCGCCTGCACGCGCGGGGCAAGCTGCGATCCGCCGGAAAGATACCGGGCAGAGGCCGATTCTGATTGTCGAAGATAATCCAGACAACCGCCTGACCCTGCAGGCCCTGCTTGATGAGCTGGACTATCGGCACATTGCCGCCGAAGATGGCGCGCAGGCGGTGCGCGTCGCTCGGGAGGAAAGCCCGGCGCTGATCCTGATGGACATACATCTGCCGGTGCTCAGCGGGCTGGATGCCACGCGCCAGATCAAAAGCGATCCCGCTTTCCGCGAGATCCCGATCATCGCTCTGACCGCCCGGGCCATGAAAGGCGACCGGGAAAATTTCTTGGTGGCGGGGTGTGATGACTATCTTGCCAAGCCCATTGCCCCCGAAGCGTTGACAAAGATCCTGGATAAATGGATGGGCGGCTAGGAGACTGTCGGACTATTCGGGCCGTAGCGAAAATTTGGAGGTTTGTGATCAGATTTGGACTCGTTTGAAGGCGCATAGCCGTAGCTATGGGTCGAAAAGGAGCTCAAGTCTGGGCCAAACAGCCGAATTTGCAGCTGGCTCATGGATAGTCCGACAGCCTCCTAGGATTGCCAGGAGTGAGGACCGCAATGAATAAAGAAGCCCCGAAACTTCTGCTGGTGGATGACAACCCGGACAATCGGTTCGTTCTGCAACAGGTGATTTGCCAGTACCTGCCCCAATGCGAAGTGGTAGCGGCTGGCAATACCCGGGAAGGTCTGGCGGCGGCCGCTACCTTGAAGGTGGATGGGGCCTTAATCGACATGCAGATGCCCGGAATGAACGGCATCGAGATGTGCCGGCGGCTCAAGACCGAAGAAGCGACGGCCCGCATTCCGGTGATTCTCATGACCGCCCACCACTCCACTCCGGAACTCAGGGCGCAGGGCCTTGAGGCAGGCGCCGACGATTTCATCGTTCGACCGATCGACAATCTCGAGCTGATCGCCCGGATCAAGACCATTTTGCGTTTGAAACAGGCAGAAGACACCCTGCGCGCCACCAACCTCGATCTCACCAAACTGGTGGACCAAAAAAACCTCGGCCCTGCGTGATTATCAAAAAGCGGTTGAGGGCTCTCAAGACTTGGTCGTTACCGTCAACACCCAATACGTTTACACGGTCGCCAACGATGCCTTCCTGAAATACCACGGTCTCAAGCGCAACGAGGTGGTGGGACGCTCAGTTTCGGAGGTCTTGGGCGAAGGGGTCTTTGCCGAGATCAAGCCCCAACTTGATCAGTGCCTGGCGGGCGAAATTGTCCAGGCCGAGAGATCCCGCAGCTATCGGAAGCTGGGGAAGCGGTACCTGGAAACACGTTACTCCCCCATAACGGGAGCTGGAGGTGAAATCGAAGGGGTCGTTGGCATTATCCGGGACATCAAAGCTCCCGATCTGGGAATTGAGGACTTTTTGTGTCTGATAGATAGGGACTTGTCGGACCATGAAAAATACCCCCCCCTCCGGCACTCTTCCGTAGGTCGGGCACAGCCCGACGATTGTCGGAAATGGATGACTTGGTGGCCAAAACCATGGCGGTCAGTGGCCGCTGAGCGACTCAGCTTGACGTGGCGTCCCCTTTTGTCCCCTTCGTTTCAACCGCGACAGCTTGCTTTCCGGATCACATCTGCCATACTAAGCAACATTTAAAGCGTGTTTGTGTAAGATTTCAGTTGCCACCTATTTTGCTAGATCGTCCGCTGGGGACAATCCCCACAGACCTCGTGGAGCTATGTGGGTTTTGTGGGCAGCACTTGAACTTGCACAACAAAAAGGTTCTCCCTGACAGGGGAAAAAGGAGCGACAAAAATGGCAGAAGGTACAGTTAAGTGGTTTAACGACGCAAAAGGTTTTGGTTTTATTGAGCAGGACAATGGGCCGGATGTATTCGTTCATTTTTCTGAAGTGCAGGGAGAGGGCTTTAAATCTCTGGTCGAAGGTGACCGCGTGACCTTTGAGGTCACTCAGGGCCAAAAAGGACCTCAGGCGTCTAACGTGCGAAAAACATAGTAAAAGTTTTTACAACCTCACACACTGAAAAGAGTCCTACGGCCAATCCGTGGGGCTCTTTTGCGTTCAGTTCAATGGCTCAATCATGACAGAAAAGGTATTGGGGTTCGTCAGTCCTCGCCAAGCACCTGGCCGCGAGTAAGTAACAAGAACCCTTGATCTCCGAATCGGGGGGTCTTCTGATTTGTCGAGGTTTGTGGGAAAGCTGCATTTCCCCTTTTCCACTGGATCAATGAGATTGCAAGTTGTTGATCTTACGGAGCAGCGTGTCGTTATCCGGCATCCCCTTATAGAGGAAACGGATGATACCGGCCTGGTCGATGAGGTAGGTGATGCGGCCGCCGCCATACAGCTTTCGGATTACACCGTCATCGGCAATCAGCGGAAAGCTCAAACCGAGTTTCTCGACAAAATCGCGATGGGTCTCCAGTGTGTCGGAACTGACGCCCAGAACCTGAGCGTTGAGCTTTTCAAAACGCGCGAGGTCGTCTTGAAAAGCCTGCATTTCGCTAGTTCATCCGGAGGTGAAATCAGCATAGTACAGGGCCAGGACAACCGGTCCTTTCTCAACGACCAGGCTGAGTTCAATCTCTCCCACGGTCGAGGGCGCAACAAAGTCAGGAGCCACATCGCCGACCTGTAGAGCGACGGTTTTCGATGCCAGCAGCGTCGCGACGATCACTGCTCCTGCGCGGATGGTTCGTTTCATGACAGCCTCCTTTCGCCTCTGATAGAATATACCAGAATAATGCTCAACACTCAGGGGCCTGAAACTCTAGTCCATGGAGTCCATGGAGTCCATGGAGTCCATGGAGTCCATGGCAGCAATGGCAGAACAAGTCGGGGGCTATGGGAAAGCTGCATTTCCCCTTTTCCATTCCCCAGAATAAGGGGTGGTGAGGTCATTGCTTAAACATTAGAACTTCCCCGCGCATTATATTTCACTAACAAAATAGCCCACATTGTGGTATTAAGCAGATCTAACCAAAAGAGCTGTTAAAGAAGTTTCATATAAAAACAGACAATGGATGATTATCATGTCCAGTCAACTGTTCAATTTCACCAGTAGCCTTGCAGACGTTCGCGACCGGACCACGCTGATCGCCAAAGCCCGCTGGTTGTTACTGGTTCTGGCCTCTCTCTACGCTGCCTGTGCTGCCATTTTCTGTCTAATCAGCGAACAGAACATACCGACAACCCCCAAACAACTGACGCTTATCGGCCTCAGCGTTATTACCATCCTCGGCTACAATATCATCTACCATTTTTACTATGAAACAATCCTACGTCTTAAATACGTCGACCATTTTCAAATTCTGCTCGACCTGCTGTTTGTCACCATATTGGTCTACTGCAGCAGCAGTTCAGCCAGTTGGCTTTGGGCACTCTACCTGCTGGTAACCCTGGAAGCCTCAATTCTACTGCAAAGCAGAAATGAAATCTGGCTGCTCGGCACCTTGGGCGGCCTGATGTTTGGTGGCTTGCTGCTGCTTGGCTACCTGGATATCATCCCCCACATCAATCTACCTTTTGTCGATCCGGAACTTCATTACAATCCGCTCTACCTGCTGCTCAAGTGGCTCTGGGTCTGTCTGTTGAATGCCATCGTGGCGATTGCCGGTGCAGCGCTGATGGCAGCAATCCGCCGAGAACGAAGGGCGGTGAAAAAAAGCGAAGCGGAAAAGGTCGCCTTCATGGAGTCAGCCCACGATCTTATTTTCCACTGCACCCCAGACGGCGAATTCCTTTATGTCAACCCTGCCTGGCAAAATGCCCTCGGCTACAGTCTGGACGAACTGTCAGGCAAAACAGTGCTCGACTTTATCGAGGGAGAGTCGAAAAACCGCTGTATGGATGAATTTCGCCGGGCACTGCGCGGCGATAAAGCTTCCACACTGGAAGGACATCTGGTGTCCCGCTACGGCACCCATGTCATGGTGGAAGGATCCTTCTCCTGCACCTTCAAGAACGGCCGACCTGAGTCAATGTGGGGAATCTGCCGCGACATCACCGCACGTAAAGAGGCTCAGGAACAATTGCACCACATGGCTCATCACGACATGCTTACCGACCTGCCGAACCGCTTTACCTTTACCGACCGCCTGATTCAAGCCAAG
>JAUVEB010000244.1 GCA_030595055.1 Desulfuromonadaceae bacterium | reverse complement strand
GGTTGATATAATCAGATCACTCTTCATGGCCAGATCAAGCAGTCTGGAGAGGTCTGAATCCTGATCTTCTCCAATTCCCAGCGGGATAGGCGTGCAACCACACTCGCGCACGCGGGCAATGAGATACTGTAAGTTTGAATTAACGATCTGCCCCACCCCCGGTTCTTGACCCAATTCGACCAGTTCGTCCCCTGTAGAAAAGATCGCTACTCGCGGCCTCAAAATGGTGTGAACCCGTTCAACGCCAGCACTTGCCAGCAATCCTATCGCACCAGCTTGCAGCTGCTCACCGGCTTCCAGCAGGACCTCTTCAGCGTGGTATTCTTCACCGCAGTAGCGAACGTGCTGTCCCTTTGACGCCGCCTGTTTGAGAATCAGTTGCCCATTCTCTTCGGTGCAATCTTCGATTGGTATTACGGTATTCGCCCCCTCTGGCAGCGACGCACCGGTGGTAATGTGGATTGCCTCGCCCGGCGTCAAGCTACCGTTAAAGGGATGACCGGCATAGGCCGCACCGACAATTTCTAACCGTTCCGAACTTCCTACCGAAATTCCGGCCACGGCAAAACCGTCCATCGCCGAGTTATCCCAACGGGGCATATCCCAGCTGGCCTTGACCGGGGCGGCCAGAAACAGTCCAGCCGCGGACGGAAGTGGCAGCTGTTGCGGTGGAAGGGGGACGATGGTTTCCAGTACCTGTTGCAGGGCATCCTCGTAGCTCAGCATGACAACTCCTCACGGTTTTCGATTCTAGCTTCACGAGCCTTGAACACGGCCCAAAGTTGCTCTCCCGCTTGTGGTTCGCCGAGGGCCTGATAGCCACGGCTACTGATTTCGGCAACCAACTTATCCTCTCGCGCCAGGGTAATTCGCACCCGATCGCCGCGTATGACCACATCGAGTACCTTACCGTGGAGATGATTGCGCGGGCTGCCGACTGGCAGGTCACGGTACAGGGCGATATCCCACGGAAAGACGGTCAGGACTGCCGCCCCCGGAGAAACATGTTCGAAGGGGGCGAGGAAAGAGAGTCCGCCATGACTGCAGAAAAACAACTTTCCGTCACCGCGTTGCACTTTTCCTGGAATATAATTGACGCCGACAAAACGGGCGACGAATTCACTGGTCGGCTCGCGTAACAGTTGATGGAAGCTGCCACTCTGTACAATTCGGCCCTGTTCCATAACCGCGACCCGCTTGCGAAAGTAAGCGACTTCCTCGGCATCGTGGGTCACCAATAAGGTCGGAATTTTCAATTCGATCAGGATCGTGTGCAGCCACCGACGGATTTCGCTTCGTGCGGCGGGATCGAGGGCTGTCGTTGGTTCATCGAGCAGCAGCAGCTCCGGATCGGTTACCAGGGTTCGAGCCAATGCCACCTTCTGTTGTTCGCCACCCGAAAGGGTGGCAACGCTGCGGTCGACCAGATGTTCGATGGCGAGTTTTTGCAACAGCTGGTTGATGCGACGTTGCCGCTCTCCGTGGCTGGCACCACGTATTCTCAGGCCGAAACCGATGTTACCGCTAACGTCGAGATGCGGGAAAAGGGCCAGATCCTGAAAAACCATGCCGATTCGCCGCTGCTCGGGTGGCAGGTCGATCTTTTGTGTTGAATCAAACAGGCAGCTTCCTCCCAGCATGATATGCCCGGAGTAAGGCCTGTTGAGCCCGGACAGCAAGCGCAGCAGACTGCTTTTACCGGCACCGTTCGGGCCAAGCAGCACGGTGACTCCGGGGGCGACCGAAAGCTCCACGTCCAGTTCGAAATGTGCCAAAGGATAGCGCAATTTGAAAGCCAGATTACTCATATCGGCCTTTCCCGCGGTGCCAGCATGTGGACCATAGACAGCAGCAATAAAGCGATCAGCAACAATAAAGTCCCTAGTCCGAACGCCTGTTGAGGATCGCTCTCGAAGGCGTTGTAGATCGCCAGCGACAAGGTTTGAGTGCGGCCTGGCAGGTTGCCGGCAAACAGGATGATTACGCCGAACAGACCGATCCCTTGCGCCAAAGCCATGATCCCTTCGGCAAACAGACCGCGGCGGACCACCGGTAAAGACACATGCCAGAATGTTTGCCATGGCGAGGCACCGAGCAGCAGCGCAGTCTCTTCCAGCTTGTAATCGATGCTATCGAAAAGGACCGTACAGCGGCGGACGAAAAAAGGGGTTACGACGAAGAGGATGGCGATCACCACGGCAATCAGGGTAAAGGGGATGCGCACCCCGATGTCGGCCAGCAGCTCACCGAGCAGTCCCCGGCGGCCAAAAGCAAGTAGCAGCGCTAATCCGGCAACTACCGGCGGCATCACCATCGGTAGTTCCAGCAGGATTTCCAGGGTTCGGCGCAGACGGCCTTTACAGCGGGACAAGCCGTAGGCTGAAGGTAGGCCGAGCAGGAAAATCAGCGGCAGTGCCAGCAGTGATGACAGAAAGGTGATCCAGAGTGCCTGTAAAATCTCTGTATTCCCCAGCAGTTGCAGCAGCTCTCTCGGACTGCTGGCCAGCAACAGGGCAAGTATCGGCAGCAGGATCAGGGCCGCCAGCAGCAAGCCGCTACCTGCTAAAAATAGGCTAAAGAGGCGTGGTCGTTTCACTGTTTGGCTCCGCAGAGAAAACCATGTTGCGCAAAAGTATCCTGTGCCCAAGTGTCGTACAGAAAGGTGATGAAATCATCGACCCGTGCTTCTGTTTTTCTAACCTTCGCCAGCAGGTATATTGCCAGTGGGTTGTGTTGCTGCGGCAGGGCGATAGCAGTCAATTTATGACCATTCCCGGAGGTAAGATCGCTCTGGTAGACAATTCCAGCATCCACTTCGCCGAGCAGTAGTTTGGCGATGATTGCCTTAACCCGGCCCTCGTCACTGACAATGTTCCCTTTGATCTTGCCAACCAGTGCCGGGCCGTAGGCCGAATCGGTAGTCAGTCCTGCAAACAGTTGCTGAGTATAAAAACCGACC
>JAUVEB010000213.1 GCA_030595055.1 Desulfuromonadaceae bacterium | reverse complement strand
GAACGCCCGGATCATCCGTGAAGGGCTGACTGCAGCAGGGATCGAATGCTTCGGCGGCGTCAACGCCCCCTACATCTGGCTGAAGACTCCGGGCGGGATGAGCAGTTGGGGTTTCTTCGACAAACTGCTCAACGAGTGCTTCGTCGTCGGCACCCCCGGCAGCGGCTTCGGCCCCAGCGGCGAAGGCTACTTCCGCCTGTCGGCCTTCGGTGAGCGGGACAATGTCGAAACCGCGGTTTCCAGAATCAGGGAGAAGTGGGGTAAGTAAACCATTTCCAATTGCAGAAACAAAAAGGGCGGCCCATCTCGGGTCGCCCTTTTTTCATGTGCTCAGCTCAGGAAATACGCTCCTTGGCTTTGCGCATACCGTTAAAGATGGTGTTACCACCTCATCCGGGAAGTCGTCTGGCCAACTGGATGCGACCTGCTCGATGGAAATATAGTCAATAAGCCATAAAACGGTAATATGGTCTTTAAACTATAAGCACAATTTATAGTTTTGGAATATATGGTCATGCAGTCCGAGTGAAATGCCAATCTGGCGCGGCACCTGTCCCATCGTGTGTGCTGGATACCGGCAATCTTTTTTGCAGAAGAGTTGCCAAGCGGTCCCGGAGTGGAGAACTCCTGTCCAAGAGGATACTGTTTGACCAGCGGATTCCGATTCGCTAATATCTACGGGTTGTTATCATGTCATTTGGAGGGAATGATGGAAAACAGAACCAAACATCAAAAGTCATCGATTGCGATATTACGCAGCGGTGGCTTTTTGCGTTTTAGGCATCAAGTTGTCGGGCAGAAACTGTCCGCTGAATATTCCAGAGAAATCAAGGAAGATAGCTGGCTGCAAATGAGTAAACTGTCCCCGGAACTCGGCGTCCCCGGAACTCGGAGCAGTGAATTTCAGCAGAAACTTTGCTATGCTCTAAAGCATTCTGTTTGCCGGTCGTTGCCTGGATCGCTTTGTTCCTCAGGGATTTTTCGCAAGTTTTATCTTGTCTCACTGCTTCGTTACTTGCTTTGTGCCGTAGTTTTTTTGCTGCTGCCGGCGGCTCTTTGTGCGCACAGCGACTTGGAGAATACTCTCAATCTGAACCTGACCCCAAAAGAGCTCGCCTGGCTCGATGCCCATCCCGTGATCCGGGTTGCTCCTGATCCTGATTTCCCGCCAGTTGAATTTTTTGACAAAGATGGCCGTTACCAAGGGATTTCTGCCGAATTTATTGCCCTGCTGGAAAAGAAACTGCCCCTGAAATTTAAAATCAACCAGTTGGTAAACTGGGATGAGGTGCTTCGGCAGGCCAGGGCAAAAGAGATCGATATGATTAGCGCTGCGGTGCCGACTCCTGATCGACTGCAATACCTGAAGTTTTCCCGTCCATTTGTTGAATTTTCGACGGTGATTATGGTCAGAGATTCAGTGACCGATTTCCCTAAGCTCAAGAATCTGACCGGTAAACGGGTTGCCGTCGTTTCGGGCTACGCTGATCACGAATATATGAAAAGGGTTTATCCGGATGTCCCTCTTGAGGTGATGCCCGATATCTCCGCCGGTTTGCGGCAGGTCTCCTTCGGTAGGGTGGATGCGATGATTCTGAATCTGGCATCTGCGTCCTATTATATCCGCAAAGACGGGATACTCAATCTGAAGGTGTCGGAGGATACCACCCTTGTTCATGATCTCTCCTTTGCTGTTCGTGACGATTGGCCGTTGTTGGTCAGTATTCTCGATAAAGGGATGGCTGCGGTTACACCGCAGGAGCGCAAAGCGATTCTCGATAACTGGATTTCCCTTGGCAAGGAGGGTTGGACGCCTTCGCCGGTCATGATTGTAACGGTTGTGGCAATATTTCTGTTGCTGGTTTTGCTGGTGATTCTGCAGTGGAACCGGACTTTGAAACAGCAGGTGCGTCAGCGAACCATGGACCTGCAGACAGAGTTGGAGGAGCGGCTTCTGGCTCAACAGGAAAAAGAGAAATTACAGCAGCAGGTGCATAGTTCAAAAAAGATGGAAGCGATGGGGTTGCTCGCTGGTGGTGTCGCCCACGATCTGAACAACATCATTTCCGGGGTGACCGGCTATGCCGAGCTGATGTTGATGAAACTGCCAAAAGACAGTCCGTTCTGTAAACATGCCGCGGCGATTCATGACTCCGGTCAGCGGGCCGCAGCGGTGGTTGCCGACATGTTGACCATCTCCCGTGATGCCGCCTCGGACAAAAAAGTTGTCAACCTCAACCACCTGATCAAAGAATATCTCCGCTCGCCGGAACATGTCGCTTTGCGCGAACGTTTCCCGCAGGTCGATTATGCTTGCGAGCTATCTGCCGAGCTGTTCAATGTCTCCTGCTCTACCACGCATATCAAGAAAGCCATCATGAATCTGGTCATCAACGCCGCCGAAGCAACAGAGCAGGGGAGCGTCAGCATCTCGACGGAAAACTGCTATATCGACCGGCCGTTCGGAATCTATGGCAGTATCGAGATCGGCGAGTATGTTCTGCTGCGGGTTGTTGATAGCGGCTCGGGAATTGCGGCGACAGATATCGAGCACATTTTTGAACCTTTCTATAGCCGTAAGACGAAGGGTACCAGTGGCACCGGCCTTGGTCTGGCTGTGGTCTGGAACACGGTTCAGGAGCATCTTGGTTATATCGATGTCGAACAACCCGGCACCGGCAGTTGTTTCAATCTTTATCTGCCGATCACCCGCGATGAATACTCTCCCGCTGAAATTGAAGCGAGCAGTGATGCGTTGCATGGCACCGGTGAGCATATTCTGATCGTTGATGACGAGGACCAGATTCGTGACCTCGCCACGCAGATGCTCAGCAGTCTGGGCTACCGGGTTGCCCAGGTCAGCAGTGGTGAAGCGGCGATCGACTACCTGCGCAAGCAGAAGGTTGACCTGCTGCTGCTTGATATGATCATGGATCCCGGTATTAACGGCTGCCAGACTTATCAGCAGGCGGTCGCCCTGCACCCTGGGCAGAGAGCCCTGATCTGCAGCGGTTTTTCCGAGAGTGCCGAGGTGCTCAAGGCTCAGGCCGCCGGGGCCGGGGCATATCTGAAAAAACCCTACACCCTCGCCGCTCTGGGGCAGGCGGTAAAAGATGAACTGGCGCGCTAGTTAAAGAGCCGGTTGCCTTAACCGAGCAAATTTTATAATCTACAGCCACTGCCTGTTTAATTCGTTTGTTGTCTGCAGACTCTGCAGTGATTGCGCATATCCGTCAGGGAAACTGCAGCAACAATTTATGACGGCTACCGTTTTCTGACGCCACGCAAGCGGGTGTCCGAGCGGGAGGGGACGGGACGGTGTTGCTTTATTGCTTTAAGGCAAGGTGGTCTGTGGTATTCCAGTCACGAACAGCCCAAAATTAAGTGAGGTGTCCCCCGAATTCCCAGCGGGAGGGGAGAAGGAGGGACGCTGTTATCTATTTATCTATCAGGCCCACAAGTGCCTTCCTCAGTGACAAATCTTCCTGCAAGATTTTCTCACCACGTCGTGATGCCAAACAGAC
>JAUVEB010000089.1 GCA_030595055.1 Desulfuromonadaceae bacterium | reverse complement strand
AGCCGGGACTGTCCCCAGCACCATCGGGGGCTGTCCCGGCTTTACGGTTATGAAACTGTGGTGGTTCGCATCGCAAAAGCCTGGGACAGCCCCCACCCTTCGCCTTCGCTCAGGAGCCGGTGGGGACAGTCCCGGTTTTGCTGGAGCGTGCTACGAACCTTAAATTAGCGCCATTCCAGACAACCTCCTAAGTTCACAGGTCCGGAAATTATTGTATAATTTACCTTCTTCATGAGAAAAAAGCTTAAAAAACTTGCTGATAGCTTAATATTTCTCGTCTTCTCTATCGTTATCATCACTCAAGAAAGGGAACCCACAAAATGGACAAACAATACGACATGATCGTCATTGGGCTCGGCCCGGCCGGTATGTCATTGTCGATCATGGGCACAACCATGGGACTGAATGTACTGGGCATCGAAAAGGATAAGCTGGGTGGTGAATGCCTGAATACCGGCTGTATCCCGAGTAAAGCCCTGCTGAAAATCGCCTCGGTCCGCAAAACCGTTGCTGAGCTCGACAAATATGCCCTGGAAAAAACCGAGGTTCCCCTGCCCAAGAAACCGTTCGAGCATGTTCAGAATCATCTGAAATATATCAACGAGGCAAAAACCGCATCCATGTTCGACAAGGTGGATCTCATCCTTGACAAAGAAGGCGCAGCTTTTGTCGATGCGAAAACAGTTCAGGTCGGCGGCAAGAATTACACCGCCAAACATATCTACATCACCACCGGAACCAAACCCTTCATTCCGCCGATTCCCGGAATCAAAGAGGTTGAATGCCTGACCAACGAGAATCTCTTTTTTCTGGAAGAGGTTCCGGAATCACTGTTCATCCTCGGTGGTGGCGCCATCGGCTGTGAAATGGCCCAGGCCTTTGTCCGCCTCGGCAGCAAGGTCGTGCTGGCCCACATGGATCCCCACCTGTTACCGATGGCCGACCTGGAAGCAGCTCAGATTTTGGAAGAGCAGCTCACCAAAGAGGGTGTTGAAGTGCATAACACCACCAACATCCAGAGTGTCAAAAATGCCGACGGGAAAATCGTTATAGAAACCGACAAGGGAGAATTCAGCTGCGACAAACTGCTGGTGGCCGCGGGAAGAAAACCTTCCCTGAACGGGCTGGGTCTCGACAAGGCCGGAATCGACTACGACAATAAAGGGATTAGTGCTGATGACTATGGCCGTACCAATGTACCCAACATCTGGGCGGTCGGTGACTGTAACGGCAAAGCTCTGCTCAGCCATGCCGCCATGCACCAGGGGATGCTCTCGCTGATGAGTTCGGTGATGCCTTTTATGCGTCGCCTGAAATTCAAATATAACAGCTACCAAGTGCCCTGGTCGGTCTTTACTGATCCCGAAGTGGCCCAGGTCGGCAAGACCGAACAACAGCTGCAACAAGAGGGGATCAAGTACGAGGCGGTTAAAGCCAGCTATGCCGATTACGGCCGCACCATCACCGATGGCAAAACCACCGGCTTCGTCAAGGTCCTGGTCAGCCGCTTCGGTAAAATCTATGGCGTGACTGCGGTGGGTGAAGCCGCCGGCGAAATCATCCACGAATATATTCTCGCCATGCACAAGAAAATCCGCCTGCATGACATCATGCTGATGCAGCACTCCTTCCCGACGGTTGCCTTGCTGAACAAACGGGTTGCGGAGATCTGGATGATGAAAAAGATGAAGAATCCAATGCTGCAAAAAATTATCTGTTTCATGTTCAGACGTTTCTGATCCACTCAAACTTTTTGCTTAGCCATCTCATGACTTTTTGCGAATGCATCAGACTTACGATAAATGCCGTGCCTTCAGCAATACATCCCGAAGGCACGGCCCCTCTCCTACTTGCTGTCCGTACAATCCATTGATTTCCCTCAACGTCCTCAAGGGAAATATGATAAAATTGGGCATAATTTTAGTTCGATTTACGTAACTATTCAGCATTGTCAGATCAGGAAAAAAAACGCCTGTCATCCCTTAAGTGCTGCTATCGGGGTTCCAGTCTTTCTGTCTTCTGAAATCTGGATTCCGGCTAACATCCTGCCGGAATGACTGTCTTTTGTACTGTGCTGAATAGTTACCGATTTACAAGCGAACCGTTCCCAAAACCACTGGAGGCCGCTAAATGATTGATTTTCTTCAGCAGTACAATCCGGTCACCCAGGCATTTCTGGCAACTCTTTTCACTTGGGGATTGACCGGAGCCGGAGCGGCCCTGGTTTTTTTCAAAAAAGAAATGCCTCCCAAAATGCTCGATTCAATGCTCGGATTTGCTGCCGGAGTCATGATTGCCGCCAGTTTCTGGTCGCTGCTCGCCCCCGGTATCGAGATGGCGGAGCAGATGGGACAAACTCCCTGGCTGACCGCAGTGATCGGATTTATGAGCGGGGGAATTTTCATGCGCCTGACCGACAAGTTCCTCCCTCATCTGCACCCCGGCCTGGACACCAGCCAGAGTGAAGGAATCAAAACCTCCTGGCAACGCAGTACCCTGCTGGTGCTGGCGATCACCCTGCACAATGTTCCCGAAGGCCTGGCGGTCGGCGTCGCTTTCGGGGCCGTGGCCGCCGGGCTCCCTTCGGCAACGATCGGTGGAGCTATTGCCCTGGCCATCGGGATCGGCATCCAGAATTTTCCTGAAGGAGCAGCCGTTTCCATGCCGTTGCGACGCGAGGGAATGAGTCAGAAGAAAAGCTTTCTGATGGGACAGGCTTCCGGCATAGTGGAACCGATCGCCGGGGTTCTCGGCGCCCTGTTCGTCTTGTCCACGCAATCGATCCTGCCTTATGCACTCTGTTTTGCCGCCGGGGCGATGATTTTTGTCGTCGTTGAAGAGTTGATCCCGGAATCCCAACGGATTCAGAAAAATATCGATATCGTCACCATGGCCACAATGAGCGGATTTTCGGTGATGATGATGCTGGATGTTGCCTTGGGTTGATTGTTTTCCCCCGCATGTTCTTGCTCAATGCAGCCACCCGTTATGATGTGAAACCCACCACCCGCTACGAAGAAAACTTGTAACTATCCAGAAAGATGTGCTGGTGATGCCCATGGAAAGGGTGTCTGTCGCCCGGATGGCGACAGTCAAGCCCCAGGGATGGGTTCATGTGGCCCTTGGAATGGGCGGCACCAAACCATCAGCACCCGTTCTGAATAATTACGAAAATTTTGGGTTGAGCCGGTGAAAGCTGCCAATCGATCGGGTTGCCTGGTCATCAACCCCCGCATCCTTGGCAAACGCAGGCCAATGGCTGACAACTTCAATGATCTCCTCAACAATATCCAGAGGCTTTTTGATGCCGATAGATTTTCCTACCTGGTCGAAATCAGCCGACACAAAACCATCCCGCTTTCCGTTGATGGTCATTTGGTGCGTATTGGTCCATTCACCACCGGGATTGTGCGAATAAGTCACATCGAACGCCGGAGACAGAGACCACCGGCCGGTCTGATCCATCAGAAAGGCAATATTCTTGGTGTGGTCATCCTGGTTGCGGGCAACCACATTGAAAACCATGCGGCGGAATTGTTGGACCGCTTCCGGTTTGGATAAGCCAAGTTTGCGCATAACCGCAAAGGCCTGCTCGTAGCCATAGACACCCGACTGGTTGTAGTCGAAATGGGCGATCCCACACAACGACTGCAGGTGGATCTTCCGTCCTGCAGTCCGATCAAAACGCTTGGTCATGAAGTGCGCCCGGTCCCCCTCTTCCAAAAGGCGACACCGGGCCATTTCGATACCCGCTTTTCGGGCCATCAAGGAATAGGCATATTCGATTCGCCCATAGCCTTCCGTTTTCCCCAGCTCCAGATCCCCAGCTCCATCAAACTTCAGAAGCCAATGGTCATACCCTTCAGGAACCGTTGCCTGTCCGGAAAGAATGTGGCCATCCTTGTTCATAGCGACAACCGCTTTGGCGCGAGCGCCACCGGCTGAAGTCCCGACTCTCAATATTTCCAGCAAGGCATCGGCGCCGGTGATCGAAACATTCAGATCATTCTGTTTGCTAATGATTTTCTGCGCCAGAGAAACCAGTTGAGAAATTTCAACGGGAGTCGTGGCATCCAAGCTGCTGTTGAGTGAGGGGGAATATTCCAGTGCGCCCATACCACGCCGGCCGGTATAGCAAAGTCGCTCAACAGGAGTAAAACTGCTCGCATCCCTTCCCTGCCTGGCTAACCAGGCATCGATAATCCGATTCCCGAACTTATCGGGAAGGCTATCTGCCAGAAGTCCGGGGAGTCCCTTGAATGTATCGAGATCGGGATCATGGCTGCGGGTCCGAAACTCATACAGGATGCCGGTATTATCAAGCGGCATGTGGATCGGAGAGAGATCAAGAACTCCGCGCAAAAAGACCGGGTCGTACTCGAACGTTGCATAGCCGTCTCGGGCAGACCCCTGCCAGGAGACCGCACCAACGACTTGCCCCCAGATCTTCACATAGGCGATGTTAACTCGCGCTACCATTCAGGCGTCTCCTTTTTATCGACTACCTGCTGATGCTTTCTGCTGGCCCTCTGTCTTTGCCGACCCTGCATTTTTGCCAGCTGCAAAGGACTGATACCCGGATCAGGCAAGAAAGCATCCAAGGCGTCGAGAGCGTCCAGTTCTCGCAGGACCGCAATGATGGTGCTAAGTTTGCCCTTGCCGGACTCCAGTGCTTTAATTGCGTTAAGCGACAGCAAGGTTCTCTCAGAGATCTCCGCCTGCGTAATGTTCTTGCGCAACCGAAGCTTTTTGAATCGCCTTCCCAGCTCGTCGGCGAGTGCCCCATCGGTCATAACCTTATAGTCCATAACAGCCCTTTTTAAGAACTTAATTACTTATCAATCCACACAATAGACTGAAATAGGACCGTTATCAAGAAGAAAGGCATGGCTGTGGCAAAATTGACTTTTTGACCGACAAGCACACAGAAACTCACAAATCACTTTAGGCCCATCATATTTTTCTGCACCTAATAATGCTCTATCACAAGGAGTTCGCATGACCTCAGTATGGCAGGCCTGCATTCTGTGTCGATGGTCGTTAGTTCCGGGGCAGGCGACTGAAGCTGTCCGGAATGTTGTTCCGACGTTTGTGATTGCCTGAAGGGAGGATTGAATGCGAAGGTCTCATGCACCCCGCAATATAGAACAAGCTCAGCTGTCGACCATCAACATATTGGCCCGGGTTTTGCCGGCTTCCGGCATTTCAGGCAGACTGCGGGTGGCAATCACGGTTACTCCCGTACCGGCGACATTCGCCAGAATGATCTGCCCCATCTGAATGGGAGCTTTGACCTCCAGGGTGTGAAGGACCTGCACAACGGCCGGAACTCTATCCTTGGGGACCGGGTCAACAGTTTTGACCGGCAGTCTGGGCCACAGCCCGGTGGGACAGGAAACCGTCGTACTGACCATCCTCCGAGGGTCGGTATACTCCTGTTTGGCGTATGCCTCGCCACGCTTGCACTCGTAGCCTGTCACTTCACGGATTTCTCCGTCAACAATCGACAATTGCAGGGGGCAGCCCATCGGGCAACCTAGACAGGTGAGGTTTATTTTCTCAACCATTTTTCACCTCTCCGGGGTGGACTTCGATCTTCAAATGCTCGCCGAAGTAACGATCCAGGATCTCCGGGCCAAGGGTCAGGCGGATCATCTCGGAGGGGATCAGCATGCGAAAAACCTTCTCGTAACGATCGCCGATCGTCAGCACACAATCCTTCAGCGGCCGCTTGACCCGTAAATAAATGACCTGTTCACGATCCGGCGAAAGACTGTGCGGAACGCAGGATGCGATATTTTCACCCGTTTGCAGAGATATATTGTCGCCGGGACGCCGCCGACCCCGGGCAACCTCAGCGGCAAAACGTCCTGCCCGGAGGGCTTCTTCGGTGACGAAATCGACCAGATCGTGGACATGAAGCACATTGCCGCAGGCGAAAACCCCGGGCAGTGAGGTTTCCAGGGTACTGGTGACCTGCGGCCCGCCGGTAGCCGGGTCCATTTTCAGCCGGAGTCTGGTTGACAGCTCATTTTCCGGGATCAGCCCGATAGAAAGCAGCAGGGTGTCGCAAGCAATCTGCCAGGACTGGTTGAGGATGGGCATGAGCTGGTCATCAATCGGGGCCATCGTCAGACGCTGCACACGATCCCGGCCATGAATAAAGGCAACTGTTGTTGAAAGGCGCAGCGGGATGGCAAAGTCATCGAGACACTGCACCAGGTTGCGGGTCAGGCCGTTGGAGAAGGGCATCAACTCATAGACGCCGACCACTTCGCACCCCTCCAGCATCAGGCGCCGAGCCATGATCAGCCCGATATCTCCGGACCCCAGAATTGCTATCCGTCGCCCCGGCAAAAGCCCTTTCATGTTCACCATCTTCTGCGCCAGACCTGCGGTCATGACCCCCGCCGGTCGGAATCCCGGGATGCGAATCGCCCCTCGGGTACGCTCCCGGCAACCCATCGCCAACACAACAGACTTCGCTTGCACCTGCAAATGCCCGTAATCACCACTGATGACTTCAATATGCAGATCAGGGGCAATGTTCAGCACATAGGAGTCGGTGAGAATCGTGATCTGGCGGGAAAGGACACTCTGGATGAAGCGCTCGGCGTATTCAGGCCCGGTCAGTTCTTCCTTGAAGTGGTGTAAGCCGAAACCGCTGTGGATACATTGATTCAGAATGCCGCCGGCTTCTGTCTCACGGTCGACAATCAGGATATCTTCCGCTCCGGCGTCTCCGGCCCCGAGAGCGGCGGCCAGTCCAGCCGGACCACCCCCCACCACCACAACGTCATAAGTCTTCTGTGGCGGGCTCTTCATAGCCCACCTCCCGGCGCTATGCGGTCATCGCGTGGGTAAAAAAGCTCCGAACCCCGGCCGCGCTTGGTGAGTTCTGTGAGCGGCACCCCCAGCGTGCTCGACAAAAGATCCAGCACTCGTGACGTGCAGAACCCTCCCTGGCAGCGCCCCATCCCGGCCCGGACCCGGAATTTTATCCCGTCGAGGGTGCGGGCCCCATGTTTGATCGCATACAAGACTTCCGCCTCAGTCACCAACTCGCAACGACAGACAACACGGCCGAAAGCCGGATCTCGACAGATCGCCGCTCGGCGCTCCTCCGCAGACATCAGCGCAAAGCGGGGCGGTCCTTCGATCTTCGCTTGCCAGTCAGTTTTTTCATCCAGAACCAATCCCTCGCCGCGCAACATTTTCGCGACATAGGTGGCAATAGCCGGCGCCGCGGTCAAGCCGGGCGACTGAATTCCCGCCACATTGAAGAATCCCTTGATCGGGGATGGTCCGATAACAAAGTCGTTCGAATCCGCCACGGCTCGCAGCCCGGCAAATTCAGTGATGGTGTCACGCTCGGAGATTGCCGGACAGTAGCGACGGACAGCCGTAAAGACCTTGTCGGCGCCGCTAAAGGTTGTCGACAGATCCTCTCGGTCGTTGACATCCTCTGCCGTCGGGCCCACCATGATGGTGCCGTCGACGGTCGGAATGATCAGAACACCCTTGCTGCTCGCGGTGGATGTCGGGAAGATCAACCGGGTCACGATCCCCTGGAGGCGGCGATCCAGCATATATTCCTCACCCTTGCGCGGCAGAATCTTGAAATCATCAGCACCCACCATAGCGGCGACCTGATCGGCAAAAACACCGGCTGCATTGAGAATAAACCGACCACGAAACTGCTGCCGGGACGTATGGATGAGCAATCCGTCATCCTCACGTGTGATGGAAAGCACCGATTGCCCACAGAACAGTTCGACGCCATTTTGTTGTGCGCACTCGATCAGGCCGAAGCAGGCTTCGTAAGGGTTGGCCACGCCGGCGGTCGGTGCGTGGAGAGCCTGAAGAATGTCATGACTGAGATTGGGTTCCTCCTGACGCAGCCGTTTTGGAGACCACATCTCAAGGCCTGTCACGCCCTTACGCTCCCCCTGTTTTTTGAGTTCTTCAAGATGGTTCAGATCCTCTGTTTGCATGGCCAGTAACAGTTCACCGATGCGGCTGAAGCCGAAATTGAGATCTCGGGCAAGATCGTCCCACATCTGGTTGCCGATCCATTCCAGCTGCCCTTTGAGGGTGTCCGGGTGCGCATGGTGCCCAGCATGAATGATCCCTGAATTGGTTTTGCTGGTACCGAAGCCGACTTCAACCTCCCTTTCCAACAGGGCGACACGGATCCTGTAGCGGGACAGTTCCCGAGCCAGAGCACAGCCCACAATACCGCCGCCGATGATGATGACGTCATACATCAGATTCTCCTCTACGCATCTCTCCCCGTGCGTCAGCCGGCCACAAACTTTACCTTCAGATAAATAGGTCGAGCAAGAAATACAAGGATCATAGGCACGCACCTGAAAAAAATCGGCTATACCCGAATGGCGCTAGTTTAAGAGCTTTTGTACGCTGGGAGTAAAGCCGGGACTGTCCCCGGCACCATCGGGGACTGTCCCGGCTTTACGGTTATGAAACTGTGGTGGTTCGCATCGCAAAAGCCTGGGACAGCCCCCACCCTTCGCCTTCGCTCAGGAACCGGTGGGGACAGTCCCGGTTTTGCTGGGGAACGTGCTACGAATCCTTAAACTAACGCCATTCGGGACATCCCCCGGATTTTCAGATCATAATGGGTAGTTGCATTGAGCAAGAATATGCAATTCCCTTGACCTTGCGAAAAACCGCGCTGCCCATTTGGGAACGTTCGTCGCACCCATCCGGAGTTTCCGGATGGGCACTAAACTGGAGTCCCGGCAAGACCGTCATCCAGGGTTCCGGTAATCTTGACCGGTAGCGTTTCCCCCTGCTCAGCGGCAACAGCATCGCACCGAACAGCAAGGTAGTTCTGCGACAAACCCTTTCGGAGCCCATCCTGCATACCCCCTTCAAACACGACCTCAAGCTCCCTGCCGACAAATTGGCGGGAAAAATCAAGCAGTTTCCGGTCGCCGATCCGGCGCAAATGTGCCGCCCGTTCTTTGATAATATTCCCCGGAAGC